>JANQGP010000138.1 GCA_028277265.1 Woeseiaceae bacterium
CCCGGCGCGCAAGACCAAGCCGAAGGGGGACGTATTGTCCGGCCCGATCCACGGGATCGCGCCGTACAAGCCGAAGCGCGGCGAAGAGTACATGAGCGATGCCCAACTCGAGCATTTCCGAGAGATCCTGAGCGCATGGAAGCGCGAGTTGATGTTTGAAGTTGACCGTACGGTCAATCACATGCAGGACGAGGCGGCGAATTTCCCCGATCCGAACG
The DNA here is from genome assembly GCA_028277265.1 of Woeseiaceae bacterium. Taxonomy (GTDB): domain Bacteria; phylum Pseudomonadota; class Gammaproteobacteria; order Steroidobacterales; family Woeseiaceae; genus UBA1847. Next base: position 219 of record JANQGP010000138.1, read on the forward strand.
ATCGGGCGACCCAGGAATCCGAGTTCGGCCTGGAGCTTCGCACCCGCGATCGAGAGCGCAAACTGCTGCGCAAGATCGATTCCGCTCTCGCCCGCATCGACGAAGGCTCGTACGGCTTCTGCGATGAAACCGGCGAGGAGATCGGTCTGAAACGCCTCGAGGCGCGCCCCGTCGCCACACTCTGCCTCGAAGCTCAGGAACGTCGCGAACTCGCCGAGCGGCAGTTCCGCGATCGGGACGATCGCTACCGCTAATCCATACGTCGGCCGGTTTGCGCCGTCGCCAACCGGCCCACTCCATTTCGGCTCGCTGGTCGCAGCCGTCGCAAGCTACCTGCAAGCCAGGTCCCATAACGGACGCTGGCTCGTTCGTATCGAGGATATCGATCCGCCTCGGGCGCAGCCCGGAGCGACCGAGTCAATCCTCGCCGCCCTCGAGGCGTATGGCTTCGAATGGGACGGCCCGGTCATTTACCAGAGCCGCAGCCGCCCGGAGCACGACGCAGCATTGAGGACCCTGGTCGATCGCAAGCTCGCCTATCCCTGCGGTTGTTCCCGCAAGGACCTGGCCGACCTGCCGCGGGGGCCGCTGGGCGTCATCTACCCGGGGACCTGCCGCGCCGGCTGCGATGCGCCCGACACGGCGATCCGCCTGCTGACTGGCGATGAGCCGATCACCTTCGATGACGCGCTTCAGGGTCGGCAGACACAACGCCTCGAGTCGGAATCGGGCGATTTCGTGATCCGTCGGCGCGACGGGCTGATCGCCTACCAGCTGGCAGTGGTGATCGACGACGCGCTGGAGGGCATCACGGAGGTGGTCCGGGGCATCGACATCATGGACTCGACGGCGCGCCAGATCTGGCTGCAGCGGCTCTTGGGGTACGCCGAGCCGCGCTACATGCATTTCGCAGTCATCACGCACCCAAACGGCGACAAACTCAGCAAATTGACCGGGGCGCCGGGGATCCCCACGGAGAAGCCCGAACCCCTGCTCCTCGCTGCCCTGGGCGCCTTGAAACAGGCCCCGCCGGCGGCGCTGCAGACCGCGTCAATTGAGGAAATCTGGCAATGGTCCATCGCTAATTGGGCACCGAATTCCCTGGTTGGCGTCAAGGCCATTTCGACTGCTTCACTGGCCGGAAACGGCTTGACAGATGCCCCTGATATGCCATAGCTTGAACGTTGCAACGGGGATACGCTCCCCCGCCCCCTGTTGCAAAAGCCTGAAGGGTTAACTACTCCACGGCAGGCCCCTCGCGCAAGCGGGGGGCCATTTTTTTCGCCAGGGATGATTACAGACAGTACTTTCCAGCCTGCACGTTGGCTTAGAAACCGCCACGCCCAGACCTTTTTCGCATCGCTGTACGCGCTATGGCAGCCTCGGCCAGCGCTGCGCCGGCAGGAACTGACACTTCCGGACGGCGACTCCACTGCCGTTGACTGGCTGGTGGCCGGCGACGAACTGCCGGGCACAGCGCCGCTCCTCGTTATCCTGCACGGGCTGGAGGGTTCGGCCGATTCGTCGTATTGCCGCATGCTGATGATGGCAGCCTACGACCTCGGCTGGCGTTCCTGCGTGCTGCACTTTCGGGACTGCGGAGACTACCGGAACCGGCTTCCTCGCCGCTATCATGCCGGTGAAACCAACGACTTACGCTACTTTCTTGAGAGTTTACATAGGGGGCCGGGGGGCGCCGCGACTGCGGGTCCGCTACTGGCTGCGGGGTTCTCGCTCGGCGGCAACGTGCTGCTCAAGTACCTCGGAGAGTCAGGCGAAGACACGCCACTTCACGCCGCAACCGCCGTGTGCGTACCGTTAAATCTTCACGAATGTGCTGAAGCACTTAATCAAGGTTTTTCAAAGGTTTATCAGCGGTACTTGTTAAGACGCATGAAGAACTCGGTCAAGGGCAAATTCGACCCGCACACGGCCGCATTCGACTGGGACAGGGCGATGCAGGCTCGTACTTTTGCCGATTTCGACGACTGGGTTACGGCCCCGCTGCATGGTTTCAGCGGCATGCAGGATTACTACGACCGGTGCAGTTCGACGTCTTTCCTGAAAGGTGTCCGGCGCCCGACGCTGATCATCAATGCGCTCGACGACCCGTTCATGACGCACGATGTTATTCCGCCACCTGACGCCCTCTCCGACGACGTGACACTGGAGGTCGCGGAGGCCGGCGGCCATGTCGGCTTCATCGACGGCGGGACACCGTGGCGACCGACCTTTTACCTGCCTGGACGCATACTCGAATTCCTGCGCCCCAACGCCGCAATACCGGGTTTTTGACATAATTCAAGTGGGGACAGTGACCAGGTTTCGGAAAAAACATGGTCACTGTCCCCCTTTTAACTTGGTCACTGTCCCCTTTTTTAGGGTCAGGCGGCGTCGACTTCCTTCATGGACAGTCGGACGCGGCCCTGGCGGTCGACCTCGAGGACCTTGACCTTGACGACGTCGCCTTCGGCCAGCTTGTCACTGACCTTTTCGACGCGCTCATTCGAGATCTGCGAGATGTGCACGAGACCGTCCTTACCCGGCAGGATCGTGACGAACGCGCCAAAATCCATCAGGCGGGCAACCTTGCCCTCGTAGATTCGGCCAACCTCGACATCGGCCGTGATCAACTCGATGCGACGACGCGCCTCCTTGCCGGACGCACCGTCCACCGATGCGATACGGATCGTACCGTCGTCTTCGATATCGACGGACGCACCGGTTTCTTCGGTGATGGAGCGAATGACTGCACCACCCTTGCCGATGACGTCGCGAATCTTCTCCCGATCGATCTTGATCGTCATGATCGTCGGCGCCCACTCGCTCATTTCTTCGCGAGGCGCGTCGATGACCTTGTTCATCTCGCCCAGGATATGCAGGCGCGCATCGCGAGCCTGGTCGAGCGCGGTGTCCATGATCTCGCGCGTGATGCCCTGGATCTTGATGTCCATCTGCAATGCTGTGATGCCGTCCTCGGTGCCGGCGACCTTGAAGTCCATGTCACCCAGGTGATCCTCGTCACCGAGAATATCGGTCAGGACGGCAAACTCGTCGCCTTCCTTGACCAGTCCCATCGCAACGCCGGCTACCGGCACCTTGACCGGAACGCCGGCATCCATCAGCGCGAGGCTGGTGCCGCAGACCGAAGCCATCGAACTCGAACCGTTCGACTCGGTAATCTCGGAGACGACACGGATGACGTAACCGAAGTCGTCGAGGTCCGGCATCATCGCCTGGATACCACGCTTCGCGAGTTTGCCGTGGCCTATCTCGCGGCGCTTCGGCGAACCAACGAAGCCGGTCTCGCCGACACAAAACGGCGGGAAATTGTAGTGCAGCATGAACGGCTCTTTGCGCTCGCCCTCGATCGCATCGATGATCTGGGCGTCGCGGCCCGTGCCGAGCGTCGTAACGACAATCGCTTGTGTCTCGCCGCGAGTGAACACGGCCGAACCGTGGGCACGGGGCAGGACACCGACCTGGACGTCAATCGGTCGGACCGTCTTGTGGTCACGTCCGTCGATCCGCGGCTCTCCCGCGATGACGCGGTTGCGAACGATGCTTTTCTCCAGCTTCGAGGCAGCTCCCTTGACGTCTTCGGGCGACCAGCGTCCGTCCTCGTCGCTCGCCAGTGTCGAGACAGCGGCCTCTTTGGCGGCACCGACTGCCGCCTGGCGGTCCTGCTTGTCCGTAATTCGGTAGGCACCGGCCAACGCGGCCTCGGATGCACCGGCAACCGCGGCGGCGAGATCCTCATCCGCGGCGGGCGCTTCCCAGCCCCAGGC
>JANQGP010000159.1 GCA_028277265.1 Woeseiaceae bacterium
GGCGGCGAAAATCGCGGCAACGCCCATGTACAGCGCGGTGCCATCCATGTTGATCGTTGCCCCCAGTGGCAGGACGAAACTCGCGGTGCTTTTCCTGACGCCCAGGTTTTCGGTGACGCAGGTCATCGTAACGGGAAGTGTCGCGCCGCTCGATGTCGTCGAGAACGCCAGCAGCTGAGCATCGAGAATGCCCCGCAGAAATGTTGACAGTTTCAACCCGCGCGCTAGCCGGAGGACGCCGCCGTAGACAATAACGATGTGCAACAGGCAGGCCGTTGCGACGGCCAGGACGAGTTTCAGCAGGGGCATCAGCGCGGCGAGGCCCGTCTGCGCAGTCACGGTCGCGATCAACGCAAACACACCGAATGGCGCAAACTCCATGACGATGTGCGTCAACCTGAACATGACGGCGGCGACCGACTCGAAGAAACGCTTTAGAGGTTCCGCTTCGTCACCAACGAGCACCATGCCGATACCGAAAAGAAGCGAGAAGAAGATGATCGGCAGAACTTCGGTCTGCGACATAGCGAGTAACGGGTTAGCGGGTACGATCGCTACGAGACTCTCAACCAGTGACGGGCGCTCCAGTGCTTGCCCGGCGAGGGGCATCTTCAACCCCATGCCCTGGCCCGGGTCGAACAGGACACCGATACCGAGTCCGATACCAATGGCGATGGCCGTTGTCCCAAGGTATACGGCGAACGTCAGCCCACCCAAGCGGCCGAGTGCACCGATACTGCGAATCGACGTCACACCGACGATCAGCGTACTGACGACCAGCGGCACGATGAGCATGCGGATCGCATTGAGGAACAGGTCGCCTACAGGCTCGACGTACGTGCCGACTGCGGGAAACAGAGCGCCGGTGATCGCCCCGAGCACCAGTGCGCCGAGCACCCTCAGCCATAGCGCTGTTCGAAACCAATGTGATAGCATCGTCGCCGTACCCCGAAAATTGAAAGTTATTGAGATTCTCTAGTTTAAGATACTATTAGCAGCAGGGCACCCCGGACGATGAACAGCGCTCGACGAACAGAACGGCGAAACGATGTCCTCGACGAACTGCTCGAGGACTGGCAACGCGAGCGTCCGGAAATCGACACCGCGGCGATGAGTATCGTCGGCCGTATCATCTACCTGAGCGGATTGCTGCAGATCGATGCCAACAAGGCCTTGAAACCGTTCAATATCCGGTACACGGATTTCGACGTGCTCGCGACCCTACGGCGCCGTGGTGATCCGTTCGAAATGACGCCGACGCAGCTCCGGCAATCTGTGCTGATTACGTCCGGCGCCATGACCGCGTGCCTGGACCGGCTCGAGAAATCCGCGTTCGTCCGGCGACAGCCCGACCCCAACGACCGGCGCGGAACCATCGTGAAGATGACGGATACCGGCAAGTCGTTGATCGACGCCGCAATCGTGCCGCGCTTCGAGGTCGCGGCCGAGGTCCTTGCTGCACTGGGCAAGACCGAGCGCGAGAAGCTCTCCACGCTGCTCAAAAAGCTGACCGTATCCCACGAGCCTCCGTAGCGAATTGTCCGGGCCGACGCGCTAGTCGAGCGACGTCGCCAGCCCTTTCTCCAGCGCCAGTTTCAGGGCGAGCCGGGCAGCATAGAGATCTTGCAGCCCGACGCCGCTGCTGTCGAACACCGTAACCTGGCTGTCGTCGGTGCGTCCCGGCGATTGCCCATCGATGACGTCACCGATAAACACGAGATCGTCGATCTGGATCTGGCCGGCATCGTAGGCGTGCTGGAATTCGCCGATCGACACAGACTGACTGCAGTCGTCGACGAACAGTCCGGCGCCCGCAAGGATCGATGTTTCTACCTCATGTTTGCCACGCGTGTCGGCACCCATGCACGCGATGTGCGTCCCGGGTCGCACGCCGCTTCCCGGGACAACAGGTTCTGTCGCTGGCGTAATCGTTATTACGACATCGGACTCCCCGACCAGTTGCTCGACTGAGACGCCGCGGCACTCGGCGTCGAGATCGGAGAGTTTCTCGATCAGCTCGGCGGGATTCCCAGGATCCGCGTCGAAGACGAGAACGGTGTCGAATGCCGCCACACCGAACGCCGCGCGTACCTGGTACTCGGCTTGTCCGCCAGCACCGATGATGCCGAGGACGCGTGCATCCTCGCGCGCGAGGTACTTGATTGAGATGGCGCTCGCTGCTGCGGTTCGTAGCGCCGTGAGGAGATTGCCTCGAACGATGGCGCCGGGCTGGCCGCTGTCCGGGTCGAAGAGCAGCACGGTGGACTGATGGTTGGCGAAGCCGCGCGCATGGTTGCCCTTCCAGTAGCCGCCCGCCTTGACACCAAGAAGCGGGATGCCGCGGTCGATGCCCGACTTGAAGCCGAACACGGCATCCGCATAGCCGATGCTCTCGCGAACCGTGGGGAATCCCTGCGCGTCCTTCCGCGACATCGCAACATACATCGATTCGATCGCCGCCGTCACGTCTTGCTGGCTGACAACCTGTTGCACGGCTTCCTCACTTACGTAATGCATGGCTCGGTATTCCGTTGCTCCCAATCCCCTTGTCTCACCAGCCGCCGAAGCGAGGCCAGGTCTCGGTGACTTCCATGCAGGCTTCCACTATCTCGTACTTGTTGTGCTGTGCCGCCGTCGCGCATGCGTGATTCGGTAGTACGCGGAGCCGTGTTCCGACGGGGAGCTCCATGGGCGCCGACCCGGAACCCGGCCGCACGGCAACTACGCCGTGCTCCTGATTGACCTTCAATACGACGAGGTCGCCGATGGGCTCGCCACGAACGTCGCAAACCAGGCCGTAGTACTGGTCGACCGGCTGACTGGCCGTGCCGCGGTCTGACGAAAGCGCCATCCAACCACTGTCGATGATCGTCCATTGTCTCTCGCGTTGGTGACCGATTACCGTGGTGAGCACGCTGAGCGCAATGTCCTTCACCGCGCACACGCCGACGCCGGCCTGGTACAGGTCGAAGAACTGGAACACGCCGGCGCGGATCTCCGTGATGCCGCTGAGATCGCGGCTCGAAAACACGGTCGGCGTCGATCCGATACTGACGACATCGCACGGCAGGTTGTTCGTACGCAGCAACTCCGCCGCTTGCACGATTCCGGTGCGTTCGTTGTCAGCCGCAGCCTCCAACGCAGCCTGTTCTGTCAGGCCGTAGCTGCCGCCGGCGTGCGTCATCACACCGCGCAGGCAACCCGCCTCGTGAAGAATGCTCGCGACCGCGACCAGGCTCATGTCGTCACCGACCTTGATACCCGATCGATGACCGTCTACGTCGATCTCGATAAGGGTCGGAATCAGCTGCTCGTACGAAGTCGCGGTTGCAACGATGGCTTTTGCCGCTTCGATGTTGTCGGTGACGATAGCCAGGTCCACACCGCTTTGGCTGATCCTGACGACGCGGTCGAGTTTCTGCGGCGCGATGCCGACGGCGTAGAGCAGATCGGTCACACCGTGTCTGCCAAACTCCTCGGCTTCCTTCAGGGTCGAGATGGCGGCCGGACCCTGCGGCGACGTCATAACGAGCCTGGCTGCGTCAATCGACTTGACCGTCTTCAGATGAGGCCGCAGTACGACGTCGGCGCCGCCGACCTTCTCACGCAGCCGGGCGATATTGCGCAGGACCCTGGCACGATCCACGACCAGGCAGGGTGTCTCGATAGCAGGGTCGTTGAGATTCATCCTCAGCTGTCGTCGTCTAGATTCAGAATGAGCCAGCGACGCTCACTTTCCGAGACGCTGTTTCGGGTTCGGCCGGCCAGCAACCAGAACACGGCGCCAGCCGCGAGCCATAACAGTATCAACATCCATTCGAGCGGCATGCCCGAATTGGCGCGGAACGGCTCGGTGGCGGAGATGATGAGCAGGACGAACGCCAGAACCGCGGCGATGCCGAGAATCGCGTTGCCGCCGGGTACGCGATACGGCCGCCTGAGCCCAGGCTCGCGGTAGCGCAGCAAGATCGTCCCGAGCACGACCGAGAAGAAAATGAACGCGAGGCAAATGGCGCCGGCGTTGACGATCGGCACGATGGCGTTCTTGCCGAAGAACGCCCCGATGCTACCGAGCACGCCCACGAAAATGATCGCAACGTGCGGCGTGCCGAAACGCGCGTGTACGCTGCCGAATCCTGCCGGGATCATGCGACCGCGGCCGAGCGCAAAGATCAGTCGCGTGGCCGCGAAAAACATGGCGTTCCAGGTCGTGATCAGGCCTAACAATCCGGCGATCAGGACCGTCTTGCCGAGCGCAGCCGACCTGAATGCCGCCTCGAACGAACCCGCCACCGGCAGTTCCTTGCCGAGAAGATCTGCGCGCGGCAGCGTCATCGCGGTACTCAGGATTACGAGGCAGTAAAAGACAAGTGCGAGCCCCACGGCAAGCACGATCACCTTGGGAATGACCCGGAGGTCCGCGCGCTCTTCGAGCTCACCCATTGCCTGGGGAATCGTGTCGAAACCGGCAAACCAGAACGGCGTCGTCGACAGGACCGCGAGTATCCCGATCCAAACAGCGCCTGACGTATCGCGCACGAAAGCGGGCTCGAGATTTGCCGTGTCGCCCCAGCCCAGGCCGGCAACGACGAAGGCCGCCGTTGCAATGAGCAGTGCCAGCGTCAGCACGCCCTGGAAATTGGAGGCCAGCCGCGCACCTCGGTAGTTGATGACGACGAGCAGAGCCATGACGGCGATGCCCGCCAGCAAAGCCCACAAATGCACGTCTTCGCCGAGCGCGGAGTAGATGACCGGCCCTTCGAAACCCGGAAGCAGCGCTGACAGGATCCAGCCGATGGAAATCGCCTCGAACGACGTCAGCGCAATGTAATCGAAGGCGAGAATCCAGCCTGCTGCAAATGAAAACCGGCTGCCGAACATCTCGTAGATGTACGCGACTTCGCCACCCGATACCGGGAACATGGCCGCCGCTTCCGCATAACAGATGCCGATGACGGCCATGATGAGGCCGCCGCCGACAAATCCCACAATCGCGCCGAGCGGCCCAGCCTGGGTCAACCAGACGCCCATGACGGTAATCCACCCGACGCCGATAATCGTTCCGAAAGCCAGAGCGAACAACGACCATGGGCTGATCTCGCGACGCAGCTCCGGACGTGCTAGTTGGCTCATTCCTGCGACCCCGGACCCGATGTCGCCCGGTGCAGGACCGTACCGGCGAGCAGCCCGGTCGGCTCGCCATTGTCGATCACCAGTTCACCATTGACCAGGACGAATGCGACGCCGGATGACAGTTGGTGCGGCTTGGTGAACGTCGAACGGTCGCGAATGTCGTCCGCGTCGAATACGACGACGTCCGCGGCGAGTCCCGCGCGTATCATGCCACGGTCGCGCAGGCCGAGGATCTGTGCGGGTAAAGTCGTCGCAGCCCGCACGGCGTGCTCGAGCGACAGCGTTCCCCGTTCGGTCACATAACGGGCGATCTTGCGCGTGAATGCGCCGTTGTAGCGTGCGTGCACGGCAGGCCCGTCCTCGGCCAGCGTTACCCCACCATCCGATGACGTTGCGACCCACGGGCGACTCATGAGAGCCTCCATGTCGCGCTCTGCCAGTGAAAACGACCTCAGGCGTGCGCCACCCGGGCGCCCAGCGTACCCGTCGAGCTGCATCTGGATGGCGTACTCCGCCGGTGTCAGTTGCTGCTCGTCCGCCAATGACTGGAGGTCGCGACCGATCAGGGACGTGTCCGGATAGTCGAACACGATGATGTTCTCGGCACCGCCGCGAAACGCAATCGAGTGACGAATATCGCTGAGCAAGGTGTCGCGACGATCGGCATCGTCGAGGACAGACAGGAAGAACTCCCTGAGATCGACCTTGTCATCCTTGTCCGGGCGGCGCTCGAGCCCGAGCGCCCACATCGGGATCAACACGAGTTCACCGTCGCTGCCGCTCGTGTCGTACGGATACTGGTCTCCGTACATCTCGACCCCGCGTGCCCGCGCCGCCTCGATGAACTCGATAACCTGCTCACTCTGGCCCCAGTGCGTCGTCCCGCGCACTTTCATGTGTGTGACGACCCCTTTTGTCGCGGTGCGCTCGGCGATCTCGACAACTTCGGCAACAGCATCGAGCAACTGCGGCGGACTCGGATAGTGCTGGCTCGGTACCCACCACATCGGCGCCGTGGTTTCCGACCGCATGTGTGAAATGTGTACGCCGCCGTAAGGTCTGACTATCTCCATGAGGCTGACGAGTTCGCCCAGGTCACTGTAGCGTCCGGGCGGGTACTCGAGGCCTGTGCTTAGGCCGAACGCGCCCTGCTCCATCGCCTCGCCGACCAACGCCTGCATCGCCGAAACTTCATCGTCGGTCGCTGCGCGCCGGTGGTCCTTGCCCATGACGAAGCCGCGAATGGCACCGTGGGCTGCCATCAGGACGACGTTGAGCCCGACGCCAGGTTCGAGAAGTTGCCCGCGCTGGTCGGCGATGCTCAGCCCGGGCTCGCCGAAGCCGTCAGGATTGACGGCAACCGTGGTAACCCCCTGGGAAACGATATTGATTGCTCGACGTCGCGCGAGATCGGCGGAGCGAAGTCCCCATCTTCTACCTTGATGATCATCGGCGTGCGAGTGAATGTCGATAAACCCCGGCGCGACGATGAGCCCAGCGGCGTCGATGTGGCGAGCGGCAGATGTGCCCTTGAGGTCACCGACGGCCACAATGACGCCGTCTGCAATACCAACGTCGGCATGAAACCAGGGATTTCCGGACCCGTCGACAACACGTCCGTTCTCGATCAACAGGTCGAGCGAGCCGGACTCGCCCGACGATTCTGCCGAAAGCGCGGCATAGGCCGTGACGCCTGCAAGACAAACAGATAGCAAGACAGCAGCCGAGAACCGGCGATATGTCGACGTAAACGGTGAGGGGAATATGGGGCGCATAGTTACCTCTGCTGGCTTTTTCTTATTGCGACGCGGGCATCGAATGCCGACCGAGTCTAGCAGTATGTTATCTTTACTTGAAGTTACTTTTTTTCGTGCAATACTGTAAGCTCGTTCCCTCAGGCAACCGCAATGACACTGATCCCGAGAATTCTCGTACCCCTGCTCCTGTTTACGACTGGAGCCGCTCACGGGGATGTCTCCGAACCCGAAGACGTCGAAATCACCAGACACAACTACGTGGAAATGTCGGATGGCGTCAAGCTCTCAGCGAGCATCCTGCGACCAGGGACAGGCGGACCGTTTCCGACGGTCATCATTTTCTCGCCCTACGGCGATTCGATTGCACAACCACTGTTCCGACCCGCTCCGGAGTTGCTCGAGGCCGGCTACGCTGTAGTTGCCGCCGACTGGCGCGGTACGGGTTGCAGCGGCGGTTCGATGGAACTCGGCACCGAGCGCTTCCGTGATGACGGCCACGAGTTAATCACCTGGGTCGCCGAGCAGGACTGGAGCACCGGCAAGGTCGGGATGGCAGGTCCGTCAGCGCGTGGTACCTCGCAGCTTTTCGTCGCGCCCGGCGCACCGCATGCGTTGAAGGCCATCGCCCCGTACACGTTCAATACAGACCTGTATCGCGACATGACACACCGCGGCGGGATTCCTCACTACCTCAGCGCAATCGGCTGGTCCGCGATTGACCAGCCGCGCGCCTCCGCTCGCGTCATGAAAGTACCCAACGAAACCTGTCGGGCCAATCGCCGGACCCAGGACAGGGCCTCCGCCCTGCGCAGCTTCGCGATGCTGTCCCACCCACACGACGGCGACGAGTACCAGGTCGGCTCCGCGTGGGACCTTGGCCCGGAGATCATGGTGCCGACAATGATTTTCCAGTCCATCTACGACAAGTGGACGCCGGCGACCGGGATCTGGATGTATCCCGACTTGCAGGGCCCGAAGCGGCTGCTGCTCTCCAACGGTGGACACGGCATGTCACGCGCTCCCGGTCCACTCGGCGAAGTCGTGCGCTGGTTCGACTACTGGCTCAAGGGGATCGACAACGGCATCATCGACGAACCCCCGGTTCGGGTCTGGCTCGAGACAGACGAACCGCAGACCATCGGCTTCGAACGCACGTTCGACGCGTGGCCACCGGCCGGCGCCGAAACCCTCTCGTTCTATCTCGACGCGGACGGCACTCTCGCCGACGGGGTGCCCAGCAAGCGTTCCAGCGCGAGCTACGATTTCGGCCCAGTGTCGGATGCCGTGACCACACGCTTGCCGGGCTTCAACTTCGACAAAGATTGGCACACGATGCCGGATGCGGGGCTCACGTATTTGTCGGACCCCGTCGAACAGTCAGCGTTGCTCATCGGCAGCGGTGAGCTGGTCCTGCAGGCTTCCGTGTCGACGGCTGACACGGACCTGATCGGCATCCTCTCGGAAGTGAACTACAAGGGAGAGATCACCTACCTGCAACACGCGATGCTGCGTGCGTCGCAGCACGGCGACATCGACCGGACGGTTCGCCCGGGTCGGCTCTGGCGGCGGCATGCCGCGTCGACTCCACTGGAACCCGGCAAGGTTCACGACTTCCGGCTGGAAATCCCGCCGCTCGCCCATCCGCTGCGCTCTGGATCTCGCATTCGACTGGACCTGGTCCCGGTCTGGGTGGCGACCCAGCACCTCGGCTGGGATCTCATCCCGGTCCCGTATGCCGGGACCGTCACCGTGCACCACGCAGGGGACGGCGAACGATCAGCGGTCCTACTTACCGTCGTCGATGTCGGAACCGAACTGCCGCCCGCGCCTGCTTGTGGGAGCCTCGAGGGCCAACCCTGTCGCAAGGGCGGCCGGTCACCGGACAACTAAGGAGTAGTACCATGACTCGCCGGACCGCCATGCTGTCGCTCATCATTGCCCTGGTATCACAGTTGTTTTCGCAGGCAAAAAGCCACGCGCTGGACGCCGACGCCCGCTTGCAACTGCTCGTGCAGGGGATCCCGGCGCTTCGCGCGGAAACCAGCATTTGTGAAATTCCAACAGATGCGTGACACGTTGAGCCCTTTTCTCAGAGCCTTTGAGAGAGGAGAGCAACATGACCAAAGCGGGCGAACTTGTCGGAGGGGTGGCACTGGACTGTCTATTTCCTGAGTTTGTCGGAATCGAGTGTATCTATCGCGCTCAGGTACGTTCCGTCTGGCGAGGTGGTCAAGCGGCAACGGCTAATCGACGGCGGAGAAAGCCCAACAAAACCAAAACGGATGACTTCATATGGCACAGACGAACGTCATGACCGCGTCAGCCTATAAGGCATACTGGCGTCGAACTATCGAGTCACTGTACTGATATGCGCGTTCTCCTGATCGAGGACAACGAGCAGTTATCTTCGTTGACTACCCGAGGTCTGACTCGTCATGGGTTCGCCGTCGATTGTGCGCGAAATTTGGGAGTCGCGCGCGAGTTCTTGGCGTTAGGCTCCTTCGACGCAATCATCCTCGATCTTGGACTGCCAGACGGCGACGGAATTGACTGGCTACAAGGCGCTCCCGATGATCGACCACCGGTGTTGGTACTTTCGGCGCGCAATACAGTTGACGAACGCGTACTCGGTCTCGATTCGGGAGCCGACGATTACTTGGTCAAGCCCGCCGAGGTCGAAGAGATTGCGGCTCGCCTGCGCGCGTTGATTCGTCGTCCGGGCTCGCGCCAAACGGCGTTGCTGTTGCGCGGGAATATTCAGCTCAACACCGACACACGAGACGTCCGAGTAGCAGGCCGTTCGATGCTTTTCGGACGCAAGGAAGTTGATCTACTTGAGGTTCTGATGCGCCGCAACGGCGTTGTCGCGCGTGAAACTATCGAGTCAGCCGTTTACGGCCTATCAGATCCCGTGACGCCGAATGCGTTGGACGCATTGGCATCACGACTTCGTCGCCGCTTGGCGGACGCCGGAGAGGAAAACGTGTTGCACACGGTGCGCGGCGTCGGCTACTACCTCGAAGAGAGATCGCCATCCTGATGCGTTCGATCGGTCGACAATTGGCGTTGGGCCTTACGGCGTCGAGCTTAGCGGGCTCTTTTATTCTGGCACTGCTCGTCGTGCAGCACTACGGCCTGTTAGGTGACAATCCGCCGGCACCGGAGGAGGCGAAGTCAGAGATTGCCGGGCACGTCATCATACCCGTCAGCCTGTTCCTGGTTCTCTTTGGCGTCGGCGCGTATATCGTGATTCGAAGGTTGAAGCGGCAGTTGATGGCGTTGTCCGAGGATGTTCTTGCTGCCACGGAGACCCGCGCGAGTTATCATGCTCCGTCTCACTCCTTGCCCAGCGAAATCAGGCCTTTCGCCGAGGCGATCAACCATCTGACGAAACAGCTGGAGTGCCATGCGCGACGCCAGGAAGCATTCGCGGCCGATGCGGCCCATGAATTGAAGACTCCGCTGGCGGCCCTTGCACTCGAACTCGACAAGTTGTCGGTGGAGGATGCAACACGTCTGCGAAAACAGGTGAATACACTCTCCGATATGGTCGATCAGTTGCTGCTGCTGGCGCGCAGCAATTCTCCCGATCTCCGAGACGCGCAGCGGCCCATCGATCCGGTTGCTCTTGGACGTGCCGTGGTCGCCGAGCTGGCACCGAAGGCGATTCGCGACAACAAGTCAATACACTTTGCGGCACAGCTACCGCTCGAGTTCCTCGGTCTCGAAGACGCCGTGGGAGCGGCGCTGCGGACACTCGCTATTAATGCACTTCGCGCCGTGCCTGCCGGCGGCGAGGTGAGAATCGTTGCGGGTCCCGGGGCGTCGTTATCGGTTTTCGATACCGGCAATGGACTAGCTGCTGACGTATTGGAGCAATTGAAAGCGCGCGGAGTACGTGCCGACTGCGCGCCCGGTGGCGCGGCAGGTTTGGGCCTTTCGATCGCCGACCGCATTGTTGAAGCGCACGGCGGCGAATTGACGACCTACTCTCCAGCGCGTTCGGGACTTCAGCTTATCTTCCCTGCCGCCCACAGCTAGCGACTCATATAAAAAGGCGGTGACGTCAGGTTGGCGTCAGCGAGGTGGAGGATACTCCTGGCCTGTTGAGTTCTTTGCGGCTCGATCATGAATTTTGCGCAAGTCGTTCGGCACCCTTCGTCCACACAACCGATCGGCGATGCCTGGGCCTCGGAATTACGTTTCGCATTTGGACTGGAGTTCCGGCAGATGAAAGCTATGGCAGCAACGTTTGCAAAACCGCGCCTGCGCCTTGCGCTCCCCGTACTCGCGTCGATTCTGGCGAGCACAGCGCCTGTGGCGCGAAGCGACGACACTGACATCAATGCGCGCCTGCAAGAGCTGACGCAAGCGTATACCGAGCTCGAACATGACACCGAGCGCCGGCTCGCTTCGCTGCGTGCGGAGATCGACAGCTTGAAGCAGGCTGCCTCTCGGGAGAAAGACAGCAGGGGCGAGAATGTTGCCTCGACCGTGACATTGCCGAGACCCGCCGTTAGATCGTCAGCGCTGACCGTTTTCGGTGACGGGCGCCTGCGTGTCGAATCCAACACTGCTAATGCGGGAGCGCCAGCGCGGACGCGCGGCGTCGTCCGCGCACGACTCGGAGCTGCTTACGCGCTGAATGATCGCCTGACCGCTGGCGCGCGGCTCGTGACTGGCGATCCCGATGATCCCAACTCCAGTGACGTGACGCTCGGTGATTTTGTCGATGACCTCACCGTCAGCCTGGACCGCGCCTATCTGAACTATGCCGGCGATTCCTGGAACGTCGTCGGCGGCAAGTTCGCCAATCCGTTTGAACGTACCGACCTCGTCTGGGACGGCGACGTTAATCCGACGGGAGCGGCGGCGTCTGTCGTATTGCCGGAATGGAATGATCTGGCACTACGTGCAACCGGCATCTACTCGATCATCGATGAGCAGGCGCTCGGTAAGGACAGCGATATGTGGGGTGGGCAAATCACAGTACGCCTGACAACGGGCGGCGACTGGGAACTCAACGCAGCTGCAGCCTATTTCGACTACAGCATCGGCAGCTTTGCCAACGCAGGGCCAGGTGATTTTCGGGACAACCTGCTGGTGACGGACGGTTCGGCCTACCTGTCAGATTTCGATCTCACGCATGCCATCATCGAATTCCGATACACCGGTCTCGGCGATCGCTGGCCTCTGACCTTCACCGGCGACTGGGTACGAAACCTCGGTGCCGCAGCCGGCGAAGATCTGGGGTACTCGGCCGACCTCGTCTTTGGCCGGCGCGCCAATGTTCGCGACTGGCGAATTCGCTATGGTTATGCAATGGCAGAGACCGATGCCGTTCTGGCGGCCTTTTCGCACGACAACACTGCCTACGGCACCAACTATCGTCAGCACACGCTGCACATTGAGTACGTACTGCAACCGGATATGTGGCTGAATTTGACTTCCTACTACTACCGACGCAATCGCGCCGAATTATCTGCATTCGGCACCGAAGACTATCGCTCACGGCTGCGCTTAGCGTTGAACGTGGCGTTCTGAATGCCCGTATTCTGAATGCCCGTATGACGAGCCGCATGCGTTCATCCGAAAGGCCGTTGCTCCGGCGCCGAATCTGTCGGCTATTGCAGCGTCTCGACTCCGGTACTAGTGTGAAAAAGCCCAATACAATACGCGAGAGCTCTATCGCGAAAGGCTTGTGTCTCTTGCTGTGCTCGGGTGTCGTCGAGTTAGTATCGGCATCAGACGATGCGATAACGGCCGAGATTGTCTACACCGCCGACTACTGGTCGAATGTGTCCGGCGGCCTGCGCCGGGATTCCGCCTATCTGGACAACCTGGATATCACAGTTGCCATCGATGCCGAGGCGACGTGGGGGATCGACGGAGTCGAGGTGTTTTTCTACGGCCTTTACAACAATGGCACGCCGTTCTCGGAGACGATACTCGGCGACATTCACGTGGTCAGCAACATCGAGACCGGCGTCCAAGCACTCCGACTGTATGAGGCCTGGGCCAATGTAGAGGTCGGACAGCGCAACGAATTGCTGTTCGGGCTCTACGATCTGAACAGTGAATTCGATGCACTCGAATCCTCGGCGCTGTTCATGGGCAGTGCGCACGGTATCGGCACCGATATCAGTCAGGCCGGCCTCAACGGGCCGTCGATTTTTCCAGCCACCGCGCTGACCTTGCGGCTCGCGACCCGCTGGAACGAGCGCTGGGCAACGCGGTTTGCCGTGCTGGATGGCGTGCCGGGCGATCCCGAGGATCCGAACGCCACGGCGATTCGTCTCAGCAACGATGACGGTGCGTTGCTGATTGGTGAGCTCGAATACACCCGTGAGCAATCCCGGCTGTTGCTCGGTGCCTGGGGCTATACGGCGAAGTTTAGCACTGACCCCCTGGACACCGGCCAATCGAGTGATTTCTCGTACGACAATGCAGGCGCCTATGTACGTGGTGAGGCGATGCTGCGGGCAGCCGATCCTGCCATCGCGGTGTTTGCACGTTACGGCTACATACCCGGAGACGTCAATCTGTTCTCGCAGTTCATCAGTTCCGGGGTCACCTGGCGCGGCCTGGGCTCGCGACCCGATGACGAGGTTGGTGTGGCTTTCGCATGGGCAGAGACGTCCGAGCACGTCAGGGACCTCGCCGATTTGGCGGGCCTTGCGATTGAGGATCGCGAGATCGCCGTCGAACTGACGTATCGATTCCCGGTCGCCGAATGGCTGACACTGCAGCCCAATGTGCAATACGTCGTCAACCCCGGACTCGATTCCGCACTCGACGATGCGCTTGCGGTGGGCGTACGTTTTGAATTGGAGATCCTGAATCGCTGACAGGAGTTCTCCCAGAGGTCGGGACACAGCTATTGGAGTGAGTTTCGAGCACATGGCAGTCGCTGGAGTTCGACGTTTTCTCAACAAACGATATCGAATCACGGCTTTGTCGCCGTCAACCAACAGAAACTGTAGTGCCGCTTCTGTATGACAGGCGACGATACGACCACTGGCCGAGTGCGAAAGCACCGGCGAGAGCAACCTCGAAAAAGCGGAGGAATACTTAGCCAGACGAATCGAAGAGACGCGCAAGACGCTGATCTACGGGGAGCGACCGAAACGCACTTTTCGACAGGCGGCCACTCGGATCGAGCAGTCGCCCTGCGGGCGACCCAGTTCGAACTCTCGGGGGGCCACAAACAAGAAAGGCCCCCCGCAAGGGGGTGCCTTTCTTGTTTGGCGCGCCCGGAGAGATTCGAACTCCCGACCGCCTGGTTCGTAGCCAGGTACTCTATCCAGCTGAGCTACGGGCGCTTTGTCTGGTTGCTGGGGCCCCGAGGGCCTCGCAGGGGCGCACATCTTACTGATCTACCCTCTCTAGGTAAAGCGGATATCGGTGCTTTTTCAGGCGGCACCAGAAACTGGTGTAATGTCATTACCGATATGGACTTACGCATCGTATCCGCCATCCTGGCGCTCGGCCTCTGCGCGAGCAACGTGACCGCCGCTTCGGAGTGGTCGGCCTATGCCGTCGCGACCAGCGACTACGTCTTCCGTGGGGTCACGCAGAGCGATGGACATGGCGCCCTGCAACTGGGTGTCGATGCCGCCTTCGATTCCGGCGCGTTTCTCGGTGCGTGGGCGTCCACCGTCGACATATCCGGACCCGGCAATCTCCAACGCTCGGCCGAAGCCAGGGTCTATGCCGGTTACGGCTTCGATATCAACGAGCGACTTCGCGCGACCCTGACCGCGGTGGCCTATCGATACCCCGACTCGGATGGCCCTGTCGACTACGACAACCACGAAGCGCTGGTGTCCCTGGGAATCG
>JANQGP010000269.1 GCA_028277265.1 Woeseiaceae bacterium
CAGACCCGCTGCCGATGATGAAAGACTACACGCACGGCATGTACCGGCTGAACACGGCGTACGGCTTCGAGTTCCTCCTGACGTCCGAACTGACGGCCGAGCGGGTGAGGGAGATTCTCGCCGGGTGGCCGGGCGAACCGGACGAGGGCTGGCCTTCGTGGGCTTTTTCAAACCACGATGCCCCGCGCGTTGCGAGCCGCTGGCTGCAGAATCTCGACCTCGATCACCGCGCCAGACTGATCGCACTGCTGCAGTTTGCATTGCGCGGCAACATCTTCCTCTACCAGGGCGAAGAACTCGGCCTCACGCAGGCCAACGTGCCGTACGAGAAACTCCGGGATCCCGAGGCGCTGGCGAACTGGCCGCATACGCTCGGCCGCGATGGCGCACGGACGCCCATGCCCTGGAAGCACAACGGCGCGCACGCAGGGTTCTCGAATGCAGAGGAACCCTGGCTTCCCGTCGAGGAGGCGCATGAACGCCAGGCCGTCGCGATCCAGCACGACGATCCCGATTCGATGCTCGGGCATTTCAGGCGCCTGATCGCCCTGCGCCGTGAATCACCCGCGCTCAAATGGGGCGAGCTCGGGTTTCTGCAGGCGCGAGACGACGTGCTCGCGTTCACGCGTACCTTCGGTTCGGAAACCGCCTTCTGCGTGTTCAACCTCTCCGACGACACCGTGCGATGGCGGCCGGGGGATGCCGCTGCGGCCCGCGTCGTGGCGGCCGTTGCTGTCGATGCGCCCGAGGACGGAGTTCCGGGGGAGCTGCCGCCGTTCTCGGGTTACATCGGCGTCGCCAACGACTTAGGAGTGCTCTGTTGTCCGGAAGCAGCCTGCTCACACTGATCGATGACATCGCCACGCTGCTCGACGACGTGTCGGCGATGACGAGTGTGGCCGCGCGCAAGACGGCCGTAGCGGCGAAGAAGACCGCGGGCGTGCTGGGCGACGATCTCGCGCTGAATGCCGAGCAGGTATCGGGTGTCCGGGCGGAGCGCGAACTGCCGGTCGTCTGGGCCGTGTTCAAGGGATCGGCCGTCAACAAGAGCATTCTCGTGCCCTGCGCGTTGCTGCTCAGCGCGTTCGTGCCCTGGATCATCACGCCGCTCCTGATGCTCGGCGGTGCGTTTCTCTGCTACGAGGGCTTCGAGAAGGTCGCGCACAAGCTGTTGCACAGCAAGGCCGAGGACGACGCGGAACACGCGCAGCGGCTCGATGCCGTCATGGACCCCGACGTCGACATGGTCGAATTCGAGAAGCAGCGCATCAAGGGCGCCATCCGGACCGACGCGATCCTGTCCGCCGAGATCATCGTCATTGCGCTCGGCACGGTGAAGGATTCTCCGATGGGCACGCAGATCGCGGTCCTGACGGCCATCGCCGTGCTCATGACGATCGGCGTCTACGGCCTGGTCGCCGCCATCGTCAAGCTGGACGACGCCGGCGTGCATCTCCTCGAGCAGTCGAGCAAGGCCAAGCAGGCGCTCGGTCGAGTGATACTTCGCCTTGCGCCCCGGCTGATGAAGTCGCTGTCCGTGATCGGCACGGCCGCCATGTTCCTGGTCGGCGGCGGAATTCTCGTGCACGGGATTCCGCCGGCCGCCGAAGCCTTGCATTTTCTCGAAGAACTCGTGCACGGCGTCGCCGGTTTCGGCGGGCTGCTCGGCGTGCTCGTCGCCATCCTGTTCAACGGGGTCGCCGGCGTATTCGCCGGCGGCCTCATCGTCGGCGCGGAGCGTCTGTTCAGGCGCGCGCTGCCGGCCAAAGCCTAGGCCGGCGCCGGGCTCGCCCTTGCCCGGCCTATGGGAAAACACGGATACCCGGGCGCCGTTGCGGCGGTTACGCTGGTCGCTCGGCGGCCGAGGCGCCGGATACCTGCGATCCGTCGATGCGATGGGAGGCAATGGAGACCGCCGTTTTCTTCGCGAGGCTTTGGGGTGGGGTCTACCTGGCGGGAGAGGAACTGATGAAAGGCATCAATGTTAGTCGCGTACTTCTGGGCGGCCTGGTTGCCGGGCTCGTCATCGTCATCGGTGAATTCATTTTGAACGGCATCGTACTGGGCGACGAGTTCGTTGCGGCCAGGGAGAATGCCGGCCTGGGTGTTCCATCAGTCGCCGAATTGAGCGTCGGGGTCGTGATCACGCTCGTCTACGGCATCGTGTTGATCTGGATCTATGCGGCCATCAGGCCCCGGTTCGGGCCAGGACCGAAGACGGCGCTCATCGCCGCGCTGACGTTCTGGTGCGTCGCCTACCTGCTCTTCCTTTCTTCCATTTCGGCAAACGGTTTCGTGTCCGTCCAATTTGCCGTTGTCTCGATCCTCTGGGGCCTGATCGAAGCGCCGCTTGCCGCTTTGGCCGGCGCATGGATCTACAGCGAAGACTCGACACCCGAGGCAGTTGCCGCAGGCTCGGTATGAACGGAATCGATGGTGATTCCGAACAGACAAACCGACGCCAGCGCGACCTCGCTCCGGGCGACGGGGCTGACTAAGATCTACCGGACGGGGGAGGTCGAGGTCGTCGCGCTTCGCGACGTCGATCTGGATCTCTACGCCGGCGAAATGGTCGTCCTGCTTGGACCCTCGGGCAGCGGGAAATCGACACTTCTAAACATCCTCGGCGGGCTCGATACCCCGACGCGCGGCCAGGTCTTCTTCCAGGACCAGGACATCACGGCGACCGACGATCGCAAGTTGACGGCCTACCGGCGGGACTATGTCGGATTCGTTTTTCAGTTCTACAACCTCATTGCCAGTCTCACGGCGCGCGAGAACGTCGCACTGGTGACGGAGATCGCAAAGGACCCGCTCGACCCGGTGGACGCGCTCGAGATCGTGGGGCTCGGCGAGCGTGTCGATCATTTTCCCGCGCAGCTTTCCGGCGGCGAACAACAACGCGTCGCCATCGCCCGCGCGATCGCCAAGCAGCCTGCGATACTGCTTTGCGATGAGCCCACCGGTGCGCTGGACAGCAAGACCGGTATCGTCGTGCTCGAGGCCATAGAGCGGGTGAACAGGGAACTCGGGACGACGACGGCCATCATCACGCACAACTCGGTCACGGCGGGTCTTGCAGACCGGGTCATCTATCTCGGTGACGGACGGATTTCGCGAATCGACGAGAACACGACGCGCAAATCGGCCCGGGACCTCGAGTGGTGAACGCGATGATACGAGCCCTCGACAAGAAGCTCATGCGCGATTTGTGGCGCCTGAAGGGCCAGGCCCTGTCCATCGGCTTCGTCATTGCGTCCGGTGTGGCCCTGTTGGTGATGTCCCTGTCCACGTACGAGGCCTTGCGCGTCACGTCCGATGCCTACTACGAACGGTATCGGTACGGGCACGTGTTCGCCGCCGTCAAGCGGGCGCCCCTGCACCTCGATGAGCGGATTCGCGCGCTGGAGGGTGTCCAGACCACGCAACTCCGGATATCCATGCAAGCCGTTCTCGACATCGACGGCTTCGCCGAGCCGCTCATGGGCCGTCTGGTCTCGATACCGGAAGGCCGTCAACCCGACCTGAACCAGCTGGTGCTGCGGCGAGGCCGGCTCGTGGAGCCCGGCAGACCGAATGAAGTGGTGATCAACGAGGCCTTTGCCGAGGCGCACGGACTCCAACTCGGCGATACGATCCAGGCCATCATCAACAGCAACAAGCGTCGCCTTCGCGTTGTCGGCACGGCCCAATCGCCGGAGTTCATCTACGTAATCAGCCCGTTCGCGCTGATGCCCGACAAGAAACGCTACGGCATCCTGTGGATGGGCCGCAAGGCGCTCGAAGCGGCCTACGACTACGACGGCGCATTCAACGACCTGTCGCTGACCGTGCTGCGAGGCACCGACACCCGGCAGACGGTTCAGGCGCTCGATGCGCTGCTCGCGCCCTATGGCAGTGTCGGTGCGATCGATCGAAAGGACCATCTGTCCAACTGGTTCGTGCAGAACGAGTTGCGGCAGAACCAGGCCTCGGCCCGGATTTTGCCGACGATCTTCCTGCTCGTCGCCGCGTTTCTCACCAACACGGTACTGACCCGCCTGATCATCACCGAGAGAAGCGAGATCGGCCTGATGAAGGCGTTCGGCTACAGCAACAAGGAGGTAGGCTGGCACTACGCGAAGTTCGTCATCGCGATCACGATGATCGGGATCGTTTTCGGCTGGGTACTCGGGGCGGTACTGGGCCAGATCAGCACGGACGGATATGCCCGCAACCTGAACCTGCCGCTGCTGATCTACAGGCCCAGCCCGCTGTCCTTTCTTATCGGTGCCGTGGTCAGTCTCGCGGTAGGATTACTGGCGACGCCACGCGCTGTCCGCCAGGCCGCCGTTTTGCC
>JANQGP010000383.1 GCA_028277265.1 Woeseiaceae bacterium
CGGCGATTGAGCTGGCTGACGCTGATGGCGGCTTCGGACGGCATGCGGGGAGTATATCGGACTCGGTTGCGGACGATCCCATTGGCGTTTACCCGCTCATCCGGCAGGCGTACAATCGCCGGCTACCCCGCAACCGAGCTAGTGTCCTAAGCATGCGTATCGCCAAGGAAGCCCTGACTTTTGACGATGTTCTCCTGCAGCCCGGGTACTCGGACGTGCTGCCGAGGGAGGTCGACCTCAGCACGCCGCTGACGCGCGAGATTCGACTGAACATCCCGCTGCTCTCGGCCGCCATGGACACGGTTACCGAGGCGCGGCTCGCGATTGCCGTCGCACAGGAAGGCGGCCTCGGCGTGATTCACAAGAACATGACGATCGAGGCCCAGGCTCACGAGGTGCTGCTCGTCAAGAAGTACGAGTCGGGCATGGTGCGCAACCCGATCACGGTCTCGTCCGACACGTCCATTCGTGACGTGCTCGACCTGACGCGCGCGCTGAACATTTCCGGCGTGCCGGTCGTTGACGACGACGTGACGGTCGGCATCGTGACGGGCAGGGACCTGCGTTTCGAAACCCAGCTCGATGCGCCCGTATCCAAGGTCATGACGCCGCAGGAGCGGCTCGTCACCGTGCGCGAGGGTGCGCCGGACGAGGAAGTGCTCGGCCTGCTGCACAAGCATCGCATCGAGAAGGTCCTCGTCATCGGCGACGGCTTCCGGCTCGAGGGGATGATCACGGCCAAGGATTTCCAGAAAGCCAAGGATTTCCCGCTCTCTTGCAAGGACTCCGCCGGTGCCCTGCGGGTGGGTGCCGCGGTCGGCACCGGCGCCGATACCGACGATCGGGTCGAGGCACTGGTCGAAGCCGGTGTCGACGTGATCGTCGTCGACACGGCACACGGGCACTCGGAAGGCGTGCTCGAGCGGATCAAGCGCGTCAAGAAGCAGTACCCGGAATTGCAGGTGATCGGCGGCAACATCGCCACCGGCGCTGCCGCCGAGGCGCTGGTCGCGGCCGGCGCGGACGGTGTCAAGGTCGGGATAGGCCCGGGATCGATCTGCACGACCCGCGTCGTCGCGGGCGTCGGCGTGCCGCAGGTATCGGCGGTTGCCGAGGTGGCCGAGGCGCTGGCGAAAAGCGGCGTGCCGCTGATCGCCGACGGCGGCATTCGCTATTCCGGGGACATTGCCAAGGCACTCGTCGCCGGTGCGTATTCGGTCATGATCGGCGGCCTGTTCGCCGGCACCGAGGAGTCGCCCGGTGAAGTCGAGCTGTACCAGGGCCGTTCCTACAAGTCGTATCGCGGCATGGGCTCGGTCGGCGCGATGGGCGGCTCGCACGGCTCGTCGGACCGTTACTTCCAGGACGCGACCGAGGAGCTCGAGAAACTCGTGCCCGAGGGCATCGAAGGGCGCGTTGCCTACAAGGGCAGCCTCGTGGCCATCGTTCACCAGCTCATCGGCGGCGTACGCGCGTCCATGGGCTACACGGGCTGCTCGAACATCGACGAGATGCGCACGAAGCCGCAGTTCGTGCGTATGACGGGCGCGGGCGTCAAGGAAAGTCACGTCCACGACGTGACGATCACGAAGGAAGCCCCGAACTATCGTTCGCAAAACTGATGTCTGTTGATATCCACGCCAACAAGCTGCTGATCATCGATTTCGGCAGCCAGTACACGCAGTTGATCGCGCGGCGCGTCCGCGAGGTAGGCGTCTACTCCGAGATTCACCCGTGGGACATGACGGACGACGACATCCGGGCGTTCGACCCCGACGGCATCATCCTCTCCGGCGGACCCGAATCGGTCAACCTGGACGAACCCCCGAGGGCGCCACAGGTGGTGTTCGAGCTCGGCGTGCCGGTGCTCGGAATCTGCTACGGCATGCAGACGATGGCGGCGCAGCTCGGCGGCAAGGTCGAGGCGTCGGCGCATCGCGAGTTCGGCTACGCCGAGATCGAGCCGATCGAATGCCGTTTGCTGCACAGCCTGAGCGACGAGGCCAGTCATGCCATGCTCAAGGTCTGGATGAGTCACGGCGATCGCGTCGAGGCGGTACCGCCCGGCTTCGTCGCCACGGCGTCGAGCGCGAACTCGCCGCTCGCCGCGATGGAGGACGTCGAGCGGGGCTTCTTCGGCGTGCAGTTCCACCCCGAAGTCACGCACACGTTGCAGGGACTCAAGATCCTGCGTCGGTTCGTGCACGAGATCTGCGGCTGCGCGGGCGACTGGACGCCCGGCAACATTGTCGCCGACGGCATCGAGCAGGTCCGCAAACAGGTCGGCGACGGCAAGGTCCTGCTCGGCCTGTCCGGCGGCGTCGACTCGTCGGTCGTCGCGGCGTTGCTGCACGAGGCGATCGGCGACCAGCTCGTCTGCGTGTTCGTCGACCATGGCCTTTTGCGGCACAACGAAGGCGACCAGGTGATGGAGACCTTCGCCGAGCACATGCACATCAACGTGATCCGCGTGAACGCGGCGGACCGCTTCTACGCCGCGCTCGAGGGCGTCTCGG
>JANQGP010000329.1 GCA_028277265.1 Woeseiaceae bacterium
CAACGGTGCGAGTGGTTGCACGGCCGACGCCTTCCGCGGTCGGCACCGTATTATATCCTTCCCAAACTGCGATCAGGCTGGCCGTTATGCCGAACACGACGCTTTTCAGGATGCCTTCGTTTACATCGGACAGCTCGACCGTGAGCTGGATCTGCTGCCAGAACGAGCCTACGTCGACCTCGAACAGCTCAACGCCAACGAGGTGAGCACCGAACATTCCGACGGCGCTGAAGATCGCAGCCAGCAACGGCATCGCGATCACGCCACCGAGAAAGCGCGGCACGAGTACGCGCCGGAGCGGATTGACAGCCATCATCTCCATGGCCGCCAGCTGGTCGGTTGCCTTCATCAGACCGATTTCTGACGTCAATGCGGTCCCCGCCCGCCCGGCGAACAGGATGGCCGTCATGACCGGACCGAGTTCCTTGACGAGCGTAAATGCCGCCGCGACCCCGGTCCAGTCCTCGGCATTGAAGCGCGCCATGGTCGAGTAGGCCTGCAGCGCGAGCACCGCGCCGACGAACAGGCCGCAGATCATGACGATGACGAGCGACAGGGCACCGGCGTTGTAGACCTGCTTGACGACGACATTGAACCGGCCGAACAGCAGGGCCGGCGAATGCTGCAGCAGGCGCAGGAAGAACAACTGGAACGCGCCGAAGGTCCGCAGAAATTCGACCGTGTTGTTATAAATGTCCTGGGCGGTCTTGTTCACTCTGTGTCCCTTCCGAGGAGCTGCTCTTCGTAACTCGGCGCCTCGTAGTGGAACGCGACCGGCCCGTCGGCCATGCCGTGCATGAACTGGCGCACCAGGTCCGAATTCGCGGTTCTCAGCTCGTCCGGGCTTCCTGATGCCGCCACCTTGCCGTCGGACAGCAGGAAGCTGCAATCAGCGACCGTTGCCACTTCCTCGACGTCGTGGCTGACGACGATGCTCGTGATACCGAGCGCGTCGTTCATGCGACGGACCAGGCGAACGATGACACCCATGGAAATCGGGTCGAGGCCGACGAACGGCTCGTCGTACAGCAGGATATCGGGGTCCATGACCATCGCGCGCGCGAGCGCAACGCGGCGCGCCATGCCGCCCGACAGCTCGGCCGGTGTCATTGCCGCGGCACCGCGCAGCCCGACGGCATGAAGCTTGGTCAGGACGATGTGGCGGATCAGCCGCTGGCTCAGTTTCGTATGCTCGCGCAGCGGGAACGCGACGTTCTCGAAGACATTCAGGTCGGTCAGCAGCGCGCCGTTCTGAAACAGCATGCCGAAGCGCTGCCGCAGGCTATAGAGCTCGCGCTGGTCGAGCGTCGCGATGTCGACGCCGTCGACATAGATCGTTCCCTGCTCCGGAATCAGCTGCCGCGTAATCAGCCGCAGCAGGGTCGTCTTGCCGGTGCCGCTCGGGCCCATCAGCGCCGTGACCTGGCCGCGCTTAATCGTCAGGTTGAGCCCATCGAAGATCGGGCGCGGCCCGCGCGAGAACTTGAGATCCTGGATTTCGATCAGGTTTTCGGAGTAGTCGGCCAAAACGGTTTACAGCCCCTGTTGTCAAGGCGCGAGAATAACAAAAAGACCGTATGACTTCGTATCAGTTCATTTCCGGGAGTGGCCTCGCAGGACAAATAGGACTAAAATAGTCCTTTATTTACCGGAACCGCCCTGCGCCATGCTCAGAATCAGCAAGCTCACAGACTACGGGACCGTCGTGCTCGCCCACCTCGCGTCCAACCAGGCCACCGTCTGCAGCGCTGCGGAAGTGGCGGCGTCGACGGGCCTTGCGTTGCCGACGGTGAGCAAACTGCTCAAGCTGCTGGCTCGCGCCGATCTCGTCGTCTCGACGCGCGGGGCGAACGGCGGCTATCGCCTGTCGCGGGCGCCGCATGAGATCACCGCGGCGGACGTTATCGACGCGCTGGAAGGACCGGTATCCATCACCGAGTGCAGCGCCAGCGACGGCGACTGCGAACACGAAGGCGTCTGCAGTGTCGGCGACGCCTGGCAACGCGTCAACGTGGCAATTCGCCGGGCGCTGCAGGACATCACGCTCAATGATCTGATCCGCAGCAACGGCCCGGTGCCGACATTCCGGTTCGCCGGATTGCCGATTACGGTAGAGAAGAATGGCAACTGAAACCGAACAACTCGAGAGTCTCGTCAATCGACGTTACGAGCACGGCTTCGTGACGGACATCGCGACCGAGAGTCTGCCCCCCGGACTCGACGAGGACGTCGTCCGCGCCATCTCGGCGCGCAAGAACGAGCCGCAATGGCTGCTGGAGTGGCGATTACAGGCCTATCGCCAGTGGCTGGAAATGGACGAGCCCGAATGGGCGCACGTGCACTATCCGAAGATCGACTACAACGCGATCTCGTATTTCGCCGCGCCTAAATCCGACGACGACAGGCCGAAGAGTCTCGATGAAGTCGATCCGAAGCTGCTCGAGACCTATGACAAGCTCGGTATTCCGCTGCATGAACGCGCGCGCCTCGCCGGCGTCGCCGTCGACGCCGTTTTCGACAGTGTGTCGGTCGCCACGACGTTCAAGGAAAAACTGTCGGAGGCCGGCGTCATCTTCTGCTCGTTTTCCGAGGCCGTCGCCGAACATCCCGAACTCGTCAGGCAGTATCTCGGCTCGGTCGTTCCGCGTCGCGACAACTACTTCGCCGCGCTCAACTCGGCCGTGTTCAGCGACGGCTCGTTCGTCTATGTCCCGAAGGGTGTCCGCTGCCCGATGGAGCTGTCGACCTACTTCCGGATCAACGCCGCGAATACCGGGCAGTTCGAGCGGACCCTGGTCGTCGCCGACGAGGGCAGTTACGTGAGCTACCTGGAAGGCTGCACGGCACCGATGCGCGACGAGAACCAGCTGCACGCGGCCGTCGTCGAACTCGTCGCACTCGAAGATGCGGAAATCAAGTATTCGACGGTACAGAACTGGTACCCGGGCGACGAGAACGGCAAGGGCGGCATTTACAATTTCGTGACCAAACGTGGCGACTGCCGCGGCGCAAACTCGAAGATTTCCTGGACGCAGGTCGAGACGGGCTCCGCGATAACCTGGAAATACCCGAGTTGCCTCCTGCGCGGCGCGAATTCTGTCGGCGAGTTCTACTCGGTGGCCGTCACGAACAACCTGCAACAGGCGGACACGGGTACCAAGATGATCCATATCGGCCCGAACACGAGTTCAACGATCGTCTCGAAAGGCATCTCGGCCGGCCGCGCCCAGCAAGCCTACCGCGGTCTCGTGAAGGTCATGCCGCAAGCCCGGGGCGCACGCAATCACACGCAGTGCGATTCCCTGCTCATCGGCAAGGACTGCGGGGCGCATACGTTCCCGTACATGGAAATCAGGAACCCCTCGGCGAAAGTGGAACACGAGGCGACGACGTCGAAGATTTCGGCGAACCAGCTGTTTTACTGTCGCCAGCGCGGGATCTCGGAGGAAGACGCCGTCAACATGATCGTCAACGGCTTCTGCAAGGAAGTCTTCAAAGAACTGCCGATGGAATTCGCGGTCGAGGCGCAGGCATTGCTCAACGTCAGTCTCGAAGGCGCTGTCGGTTAGGAAAACACGATGCTGGATATCAAAGATCTCAAAGCCCGCGTTGCGGGAAACGACATTCTCAACGGCCTGTCACTGTCGGTAAAGGCTGGCGAGGTTCATGCGATCATGGGGCCGAACGGCTCGGGCAAGAGCACGCTGGCGCAGGTCGTTGCCGGTCATGACGACTTCGAAGTCACCGGCGGTTCGGTCTCGTTCAAGGGGCAGGACCTGCTGGATCTCGACCCCGAAGAGCGTGCCCGCGAGGGCATCTTTCTCGGCTTCCAGTACCCGGTCGAGATTCCCGGCGTCAACAACGCCTACCTGTTGAAAGCCGCGATGAACGCCCGGCGCGCCCATCGCGGCGAGGGCGAGATCGACTCGTTCGAATTCCTGAAACTCGCCCGTGAGAAGATGGCCGCGCTCGGCATGGACCCAAAGTTCCTGAATCGCGGCGTCAACGAAGGTTTCTCCGGCGGCGAGAAGAAGCGCAACGAGATCCTGCAGATGGCCATGCTCGAGCCCGAATGCGCCATTCTCGACGAGACGGATTCGGGCCTCGACATCGACGCTCTGAAGGCCGTTGCCGCCGGCGTCAATGCGCTGCGCAGCCCGGACCGGGCCATCGTCCTCGTTACGCACTACCAGCGCCTGCTGGACTACGTCGAGCCCGACTTCGTACACGTCCTGTCGCAAGGCCGGATCGTCCGCTCTGGCGACAAGACGCTCGCGCTCGAACTCGAGGAAAAGGGCTACGACTGGGTACGTGAGGCCGCAAGCGCATGAGTCGACCATCCGACGACAAGTTGCGCGAGATCGTGGCGCGTTTCCCGACCACTCGCGAAGAGGACTGGAAGTACACGGATCTGTCGCGGGCCCGTGACATCGCAGCCCGCTGGCTGGAAGAGAAGCCTGCGGCAGCGGCATCGGCGTCACCGGACCGCGCAGCCGCGATCACCGATTCGATCGATGCGGCCTGGCTGGTGATTGCCAACGGCGAACTGCAGACATCGAGACCGCCGGACGGCGTGACCGTCGGCAAGGTCGACTACATTCCGCTCGGTGATTCGGCTCTGGCGGAATTCAATGCGGCGCTGGTCAGCGACGGGATTCGTATCCGCGTAAGCGGCAAGGTCAGCACACCGATCGGCCTGCTGTTGATCGACAGTGCCGAACGGACGTCGGTTTCGCAGGCCTACGTGGAGATCGAGTTTGACGATGGCGCCAGTGCAGGGGTCATCGAGTATCACGCGTCCCGGGGCCGGGCTGACCAGTACGCCAATACATTCGTAACGTTCGGCATCGGCGAGGCCGCCTCGGCCAGCCACGTCCGCATCCAGGACCGCGGCAGGCAACACGTCCAAACGAGCAAGACACGGGTACGCGTAGGCAAAGATGCGAGCTTCAGCTCCGCGAGTTTCGATCTCGGTGGCTGCCTGGTTCGCAACGATATCGACATCGACATTGCCCGTCCCGGCGCCGACGTCTCGTTCGACGGGCTGTATCTTGCCGGGGACGGCCAGCACATCGACAACCACACGCGGGTGGATCACCGTGTCGGCCCGGCGACGTCCCGCCAGGAGTATCGCGGTATTCTGAACGGCCGCTGCCGCTGCGTCTGGAACGGTAAGGCCATCGTGCACGAAGGCGCCGACGGCACGGATGCAGACCAGGCCAATCACAATCTGCTGCTGAGCGAGAAAGCCGAGATCGACGCCAAGCCGGAACTCGAAATCTACACCGACGATGTCAAGTGCAGTCACGGCACGACGGTCGGCCAGCTCGATGAAACCGCACTGTTCTACCTGCGCTCACGCGGGCTCGATCGCAACGCGGCGATACAGGTCCTCACGCACGCTTTCGCGGCAGGTCTCGTCACGCGCGTCCCGGTACCGGCGGCCCGTGACGCCGTCAGCTCGCTCATCGAAAGGCGCCTCGAAGAGCTGGCAGTAACAATCGAGGACGAGGAGTCATGAGCACCGCGCCCGCGCCGCTTCGCGACGCCGCCGACTGGCGCGCCGATTTCCCCGCGTTGCGGCAGTCCGTTCACGGGCGGCCGCTCGTCTATCTCGACAGCGCCGCATCCGCACAGCAACCCGGCGCCGTCATCGATGCCGTCGCCAGCTACCAGCGCGAGGACCACGCGAACGTACACCGCGGCGTGCATACGCTCAGCCATCGCGCGACCGAGGCCTACGAAGGCGCCCGCGACAAGCTGCGTGACTTTGTCAACGCGTCGTCGCGCAGCGAAATCGTTCTGACCAAGGGAACGACCGAGGCTATCAACCTCGTGGCTCAGAGCTATTGCCGCCCCCGCCTGCAACCGGGCGACAACATCGTCATCACGCACCTCGAGCACCACGCCAACATCGTGCCGTGGCAGCTCGTTTGCGAGCAGACGGGTACCGAGCTCAAAATTGCGCCGATCAACGACCGCGGGGAGGTCGAGGTCGACGGTCTGTACGGGCTCATTGACGAGAAAACCGTGCTGGTCGGAATCGCGCATGTGTCGAACGCACTCGGCACCGTGAATCCGGTCGAGGACATCGTCGCGTATTGCAGGGACCGCGAGGCCGCGGTGCTCATCGATGGTGCGCAGGGCGTGCCTCACCTGCCCGTCGACGTGCAGACGATCGACTGCGACTTCTACACGTTTTCGGGCCACAAGATGTTCGGGCCTACCGGCACCGGCGTGCTCTACGGCCGCGAGGCGCTGCTCGACGCGATGCCGCCATGGCAGGGCGGCGGCGACATGATCCTCGAGGTGACGTTCGACAAGACGACCTACAACGAGTTGCCGTACAAATTCGAAGCCGGAACCCCCAATATCTCCGGTGCCGTGGGCTTCGCCGCCGCCGTCGACTACCTGCAACGCATCGGCATGCGGCAGATCGCGGACTACGAACACGAACTGCATGACTACATGGTCAGCCGGCTGCGCGGCGTCGACGGCATACGTTTCATCGGCGAGGCGACGCGCAAGGCGAGCGTACAGTCGTTCCTGCTCGACGATATCCACTCGCACGATCTCGGCACGATACTCGACCACCAGGGCGTCGCCGTCCGTACAGGGCACCACTGCGCGATGCCCGTGATGCAGCGGTTCGGTGTTTCGGGAACCTGCCGCGCATCGCTTGCGCTGTACAACAACCGCGACGACGTCGATCGCCTCGTTGCCGCGCTGGAAAAGGCCAGGGAGATCTTCGGGTGAGTGACGCGGAGCTTCGCGACCTCTACCGCGAAATGATCCTCGATCATTCGCGCAAACCGCGCCATTTCGGCCGGTTGCCCGACGCCACACACAAGGCGGACGGTATCAACCCGCTGTGCGGTGACAAGCTGCGGCTCTACCTCAAGATCGAAGACGGAACTATCGAGTCGTTGAGCTTCGAGGGCACCGGTTGCGCGATTTCGGTGGCGTCGGCTTCGTTGATGACCGATGCGATCGAAGGCCTGACGGTCGAATCTGCGGAGTCGTGTTTTGACTCCGTGACCGATCGATTGACCGGCGGGTCATCGCATCTCGGCGCGCCACTCGAGAAGCTCGCGGCCCTTGAAGGCGTGCGCGACTATCCCTCGCGTGTCAAATGCGCAACGCTTGCATGGCATGCCCTCCACGCCGCCCTCACTGAAGACCCGCACCCGGCGACCACGGAGTAAGGAACACGATGTTTGGCCACACCAATGAACCCGTCACGCTGATTCGCGACGTCAGTGCGGTCATCATTCCGGCCGGTGAATCGGTCACGCTGCGTGAAGGTACCGAGGGCTTCATCACCCAGGCGCTGGGCGGGAGCTTCACGATCTATGTCGAGGGCAACCTGTTCCGTATCTCGGGCGCCGATGCGGACGCCCTGGGCAAGGAGCCCGTGGCACCGCCCGCCATCCCGGACAACGCCACGGACAAGGATATCGAAGACGTCATCTGGGAGCAGCTGAAGACCTGCTACGACCCCGAGATCCCCGTCGACATCGTCAATCTCGGTCTGGTCTATCGCTGCGAGCTCAAGCCGCTCGGCAACGGCGATCGATCGGTCGAGGTCGACATGACCCTGACAGCGCCGGGCTGCGGCATGGGCGACGTGCTCGTGCAGGACGCGCGTGAGAAGATCGCGGTCATTCCGACCATCGCGGAGGTCCGCGTCGAACTCGTATTCGATCCGCCCTGGAACGTGGGTATGATGAGCGACGAGGCGCGCCTGCAAACAGGTCTTATGTAACTTGAAGTAAGCCCGATAACACGATGAAAATACTGACGATTGTCCGGCACGCCAAGTCAAGCTGGAAGGACACGTCACTGAGCGACCGGCATCGGCCCCTGAACGGCCGCGGTAAACGCGATGCGCCCGTCATGGGCCGGCGGATTCACCGGCACGGCATTCGCCCGTCGCTGATTATCGCGAGCCCCGCCGTTCGCGCGTGGACGACCGCTCAGGTTGTTGCCGACGAGCTGAATTACCCGAGAGAATTCCTGCAGCGCGAGCCGGGGCTCTACCTGGCCTCGCTCGACCGGATTCTCGACATCATCGTTGCCCAGGACGACAGTTTCAACAGCCTGATGCTGTTCGGTCACAACCCGGGGCTGACCGATCTCGTCAACCACGTCCAGCCGGGCCTGACTCACAACCTGCCGACCGCAGGGGTCGTATCGGTAGGGCTGCACCGGGACGACTGGAACCTGTACGACAGGCCGAAAACGGAGCTGATCGTGCACGACTGGCCCAAGAAGCACCCGCGCTGACGCGAACCTCCCGCTCGCGCTCAACACTCCGGTACGTTGACCGCGAGTCCGCCCTTCGACGTTTCCTTGTATTGCTGCGCCATATCCAGCCCGGTCTGACGCATGGTTTCGATGACCTGGTCGAGCGTCACCTTGTGCGAGCCGTCGCCGTGCATCGCGAGTTTCGCCGCATTGATCGCCTTGACGGCACCCATGGCGTTACGCTCGATGCACGGGATCTGGACGAGCCCGCCGATCGGATCGCACGTCAGTCCGAGGTTGTGCTCCATGCCGATCTCCGCGGCCTCCTCGACATGGTCATTGCTGCCGCCCAGCGCGGCCGCAAGGCCGCCCGCCGCCATCGAGCAGGCGACACCGACTTCGCCCTGGCAACCCATTTCGGCACCCGAAATCGACGCATTGACTTTGTACAGGATGCCGATCGCGCCTGCGGTCAGCAGGAAACGGCGGACTCCCTCGTCATCGGCGCCCGGTACGAAGTCGGCAAAAAAGCGAAGAACGGCGGGAATGATTCCTGCGGCGCCGTTCGTCGGTGACGTGACCACCCGCCCACCCGCGGCGTTTTCTTCGTTTACGGCGATCGCGAAGGCATTGACCCATTCCATCGCGTCGAGCGCTTCCGGCGCGCCCCGGCCCGACAGGCTCTTGAAGAGCCGCGGTGCACGGCGTACGACTTCCATCTTGCCGGGCAACACGCCGTCGGTTCGCAGCCCGCGGTCGATACAATCACGCATGGCCTGCCAGATCCGGTCAAGACGCGAGCGAACCTCGTCCGCATCCCGCCAGCTGCACTCGTTTTGGAGCACGAGTTCGGCGATCGACAGACCGCGCTCGGCCGCGATTCGCAGGAGCGCCTCGCTCGTCGCAAACGGCAGCGGCGGCTCGCCGGTCTGGGCAGCCGGTTCAGGTTCGTCGCCGCGCGCGATGAAACCGCCGCCCAGCGAGAAGAAATCCTCACGCTCGAGTACGTTGCCGTTGTCGTTCAGAGCGACGAACGTCATGCCGTTGGTATGGCGCTCGAGTTCGCGTTCGTAATTGAAGTCGATCTCGACCCGGCCGGCGTCGCGGATGCCGGCAAGTATGCCGTCCACCGCATCCGGATCGAGCGATTCCGGCTCGTGACCGTGCAGGCCGAGCAGGACCGCCGCATCGGTGCCATGGCCTTTCCCGGTCCACGCCAGCGAACCGAACAACGTCACGTGAAATCGAGCTGGCTCGCGGCTCCCGATGGCGTCCGCGAACGCTTTTGCGGCTTTCATCGGCCCGACCGTGTGCGAACTGGACGGGCCGATGCCTATCTTGAAGATGTCGAAAACGCTGATTGCCGGCATCGTTCCTGGCGCTCAGTCCGAACCGAGCGTCAGCAGGCTCGCATTGCCGCCGACCGCCGAGATGTTGTTGCTCAGCGTAAACTCGGTGCCGAACCGCTGCACGTAATGCGGGCCGCCGGCTTTCGGGCCCGTCCCCGACAACCCCCTGCCGCCGAACGGTTGCACGCCGACGACCGCCCCGATCATGTTCCGATTGACGTACAGATTGCCGGCGCCCGAATCCGCCGCGAGCCCGGCGACTCGGGAATCGATGCGGCTGTGCAGACCCATCGTCAGGCCGAAACCGGTGCCGTTGACTGCCGCAACTGTCTTGTCGAGATCGCGGCTCCTGAACTTGACGACGTGAAGAATCGGACCGAACTGCTCCTCGGTCAGCGCGCCGATGCCATCGATCTCGACGAGCGTCGGGGCGAAGTACGTGCCCTTGCCGGCCGCATCGGGAAGTGTGCATCGATGCACGACGTTTTGTTCCCTTTTCATGCGCTCGACGTGTGTTGCGAGGATCTGCCTCGATGGGTCGTCGATGCACGGACCGACATCGGTCGCCAGGTGCCGCGGATCGCCGATCTCGAGCTCTTCCATGTAGCCCTTCAGGAGTTCCAGCGTCCGGGGTTCGATCTCCTCCTGCACGCACAGGAGGCGCAGCGCTGAGCAGCGCTGCCCGGCGCTATTGAAGGCCGAGTAGATAGCGTCGTGCACAACCTGTTCAGGCAGTGCCGAACTGTCGACGAACATCGCGTTCTGTCCGCCCGTCTCGGCAATCAGCGTGCCGATCGGACCGCCGCGATTCGCCAGGGTCTGGTTGATCGTCCGCGCGACCTCGGTTGAGCCGGTGAAGACCACGCCCGCAATTCGCGGGTCCGCCACGGCGGCCTCCCCCATTTGCCGGCCGCCGCACGGCACATAGTGCAGAACATCGGCCGGCACACCAGCCTCGTGCAACAACTGTATGGCCCGGTAAGCGATGATCGTTGTCGGTGCGGCGGGTTTTGCCAGTACGGCGTTGCCTGCGGCAAGCGCCGCCGTGACCTGTCCCGTGAAGATCGCCAGCGGGAAATTCCACGGACTGATCGCGATGAACACGCCTTTGCCGCGCATGCTGAGGGTATTGCGCTCCCCGGTCGGGCCCGGCAGCAGTATAGGCTCGCCGAAGTGTTTCTCGGCCTGCGCACCGTAGTAGCGCATGAAATCCACAGCCTCGCGGAGTTCGGAAACCGCATCGGGGATAGTCCGGCCACCCTCGCGAACGACGAGACCGAGCAATTCGTCGCGGTGTTTCTCGAAAAGGTCAGCGGCGCGATTCAGTATCGCCGAACGCTCGTAACCGCCAAGACGATCCCATGAAGACTGCGCGGCGATCGACGCGTCGATCGCCCTCCGAACGTCCGTGGACGAGGCCTGATGGCACACGCCGACGATCTCGGAGACGTCGGCCGGATTTACCGACGGCACTTCTCTGCCGTCCACCTCCTCGCCGCCGATAATCGGTTTCGCCGTGTAGCTCTTCCGAGCCGCGGTTTCCAGCTCCTCGAGGAGTTCGCCGCTGACCCTTCGATCGGCGAGATTGATGCCGTGCGAGTTGTCGCGCTCGGGCTGGAAGATTTCGAGAGGCTGCGGAATCTTTTCATGCGCCGCATAGTCGTGTCCGGCCGCCGTCTCGAGTGGATCCGCGATGATGTCCATGACGTCGATCGACTCGTCGGCGATCTTGTTGACGAATGAAGTATTCGAGCCGTTCTCGAGCAGGCGACGTACGAGGTAAGGCAGAAGGTCTTCGTGGTTGCCGACGGGGGCATAGACGCGACATGGCCGGTCGTGTTTGTCCGGATCGACGACTTCGGCGTAGAGTTCCTCACCCATGCCATGCAGGCGCTGGAACTCGTAGTCTCGACGTGAACCGGCGTAGTGCAGGATGCTGGCGAGCGTATGCGCATTGTGGGTCGCGAACTGCGCGTAGATCTTGTCCCCGGCACCGAGCGCTGCCCGTGCAGCCGCGAGGTAGGAAACGTCGGAATGTGACTTGCGCGTGAAGACCGGGTAGCTCTCGAGGCCCTGCTCCTGAGCCCATTTGACTTCGCTGTCCCAATAGGCGCCCTTGACGAGCCGAACCGGAATGCGGCGACCTACTTCCTCAGCCAGCTCGACCAGGAATCGCATGCCGTCGCGACCGCGACGCTGATAAGTCTGCAAGGCAACTCCGAACCCGTCCCAGCCATCGAGCGCCGGGTCGCGGTATACACGCTCGAAGATGTTCAGCCACATCTCGAAGCGATGGGCTTCCTCGGAATCGATCGTCAGGCCGATGCCGACGTCCTTTGCGTGCTTCGCCAGTTCCCGCACGGCGGGCACGAGCTCGGCCATGACGCGGTCTTCGTGCGAGTACTCGTAGCGAGGGTGTAACGCCGAGAGCTTCACCGATATGCCCGGCGCCGAAAAGACGTCAGGCGAGTCGACATGTTCGTCGCCGATGCTCTTGATGCCCTCGTGATAGTTGTCGAGGTAGCGTTTCGCATCCGCGGCCGTCAATGCAGATTCGCCGAGCATGTCGAACGAATAGCGGTAAGGAAGGTCGGTGCTCTTCAACGCGCGCCGCAGTGCTTCACCGATCGTCCGCCCCATGACGAACTGGTGACCCATGATCTTCATGGCCTGGCGCATCGCCGTACGTACGACCGGCTCGCCGGCGCGACTGACCAGCTTGCCCAGCATCCTGGTCGGATTGCCGTTGGCAATCTCTTCGAGCGTGAGAATCTTGCCCGTGAGCATCAGCCCCCAGGTCGAGGCGTTGACGAACAGCGAGTCGCTGGTGCCGATGTGGTCCTGCCACTTCGCCGCCGTGATCTTGTCGGCAATCAGACGATCGGCCGTGTCCGCGTCGGGGATACGCAACAAGGCTTCGGCGACACACATGAGCAGTATGCCCTCGTCCGACGACAGGTCATACTGCTGCAGGAAAGCCTCGATGCCGCCATCGTTCTTCGTGTTCTTGCGTACTGCGCGAACGAGCTGCTCCGCCGTCTTCGTGATTCTGGCGCGCCCGGACGCACCGGGATCGGCCTCCGCGGCCAACTGGCGGACCAGCTCCTGTTCGTCCGCAAGGTAGTTGTCGTTAATGTAGGTGATGCTGCTTCGACGCGCAGCCGGCTGGTCAATGAAGCTCATGCGACACTCCGTTCGTCCACTTGCGGTGGATTCGTATCGGCGGCCTTCCGCAGGCCCTTCCGGCGGCGATTATAGGGTATAAAGCCCGCGGCCGGCATTGGTATTGCTGCGGATTCCTAAGATCCGCCGCGATTGCGATTGCGCAGCTTGCGCCGCGTTCGCTTGTCCGGTTTTCCCGGCGTCGTCGGCATTTGCAGGCGGTCGGTGCGAAGATCCGAAACTTGCTGTTCCCGCCTCGCCACGCTTTCCGGTGACTCGTCGTAACAAGCCCGTGCCTCGCGCGCCGGACCGCGCCTCTGCGGAATGCGAGTCACCGTTATGTCGAACTCGAGCTGGTTACGGACGACCTGAATGCGATCGCCGACGGCAACGCCGGACGCCGTCCGCGCACGCTCGCCATTGAGGCGTACGTGCCCTCCGTTGACGGCCTTGCTGGCCGCGGTTCGCGTCTTGTAAAAACGCGTGAACCATAACCAGCGATCCAGTCTGAGGCTGCGGTCAGCCACAATCGAACTCCCGTTTGCTGCTGATATACTTTGCGTCCTTTCAACATCGAGGGCAATGCCGTGCCTGAACGTTTCCTGCAGTCTCTTGCCTCCCGGACCGAGGCGCTTCGCGGCGAAGGACTGTTCAAGACCGAACGTCTGATCGCCGGTCCGCAGCAGGCGGCCATCGACGTCAAGACGAACGGTGCCACGACCGAAGTTCTGAATCTCTGCGCCAACAACTACCTCGGACTCGCGAATCATCCGGAGGTCATTGCGGCGGCACACAAGGCGCTCGATGCTTACGGCTACGGCATGGCCTCGGTACGTTTCATCTGCGGCACACAAACCATTCACAAAGCGCTGGAAGAACGCATCAGCGCGTTTCTCGGCACCGAGGACACGATTCTCTACCCGTCGTGTTTCGACGCTAATGGCGGACTCTTCGAGACACTCCTCGGACCCGATGACGCGGTCATCTCCGACGCATTGAACCATGCCAGCATCATCGACGGTATTCGCCTCTGCAAGGCGCAGCGGCATCGCTACGCGAACGACGATATGGCCGACCTGAGGCGGAAGCTGGGTGACGCGAAGGACGCCGACGTCAGCCTCATCGTAACGGACGGCGTTTTCTCGATGGACGGCACGATCGCGAACCTCGGCGACATCTGCGACCTGGCGAGCGAGTTCGACGCGCTCACGATGATCGACGACTGTCATGCCGCGGGTTTCCTCGGCGCGCACGGTCGCGGCACTCACGAGTACCGCGACGTCATGGGTCGCGTCGATATCATTACCGGTACGCTGGGCAAGGCGCTGGGCGGCGCCTCGGGCGGTTACACGTCCGGCCGCAAGGAGATCGTCGGCTGGCTCCGGCAGCGCTCACGTCCGTACCTTTTCTCGAATTCGGTGGCGCCGATGATCGCGGCTTCGTCGATCGCGGTACTGGATCTCCTCGAGCGCGACCAGTCGCTGCAGCAACAATTGCACACGAACGCCGCCTACTTCCGCGAGCAGATGACCGGACGCGGCTTCGACCTGAAGCCGGGCGAGCACCCCATCATTCCGGTCATGCTGGGAGACGCGAAGCTTGCGACGGCGATGGCCGACCGTTTGCTCGAGCGCGGTATCTACGTCATCGGCTTTTCCTACCCGGTGGTCCCCAATGGGCAAGCGCGCATCCGCACGCAGATGTCGGCCGGTCTCACGACTGCGCAACTCGATACGGCCATAGACGCATTTACGGATGTCGGCCGCGAGCTCGGCGTTATTAACTAGGGACCAAGGTCCGAGGGCCCAACCATGAAAGCACTGGTCAAAGCCAAAGCCGAACGCGGTATCTGGATGGAAGACATCGAACGGCCGCATGTCGGCCACAACGATGTCCTGATCAAGGTGAACCGGACCGCGATCTGCGGTACCGATATTCACATCTTCAAATGGGATGACTGGGCGCAGGCGACGATACCCGTACCGATGGCCGTGGGCCACGAGTTCTCGGGCGAGATCGTCGAGCGCGGCATCGAAGTGAAAGGCTTCGAAATCGGGGACCGGGTATCGGCCGAGGGCCACATCACCTGCGGTTACTGCCGCAATTGTCGCGCCGGGCGCCGGCACCTGTGCATGAACACGGTCGGCGTGGGCGTCAACCGCCCGGGGGCGTTTGCCGAGTACATCTCGGTCCCGGCATTCAATGTCTTCAAGCTGCCCGATGCGATCAGCGACGACATGGCCTCG
The DNA here is from genome assembly GCA_028277265.1 of Woeseiaceae bacterium. Taxonomy (GTDB): domain Bacteria; phylum Pseudomonadota; class Gammaproteobacteria; order Steroidobacterales; family Woeseiaceae; genus UBA1847. The sequence continues at coordinate 15,005 of JANQGP010000329.1, forward strand.
ATTCTCGATCCGCTCGGCAATGCAACGCACACCGCCCTGTCATTCGATCTGGTCGGAGAGGACGTGCTGATCACCGGGGCGGGCCCGATCGGAATCATGGCCGTCGCCATTGCACGATTTGCGGGCGCGCGCCACGTCGTGATCACCGACGTCAACGACTACCGACTCGACCTGGCTCGCAGGATGGGCGCGACGCGGGCAATCAACGTCGCAAGCGCGACGATCGACGATACGATGAAGGAACTCGGCATGGTCGAGGGCTTCGACGTCGGCATGGAAATGTCGGGCAACCCCCAGGCGTTCCGGGACATGCTGCGCACCATGCACCATGGCGGCAAGGTCGCGATTCTCGGCATCCCGCCGGGCGACATGGCGATCGACTGGAACGAGGTGATCTTCAAAGGCCTGATCCTAAAGGGCATCTACGGCCGCGAGATGTTCGAAACCTGGTACAAGATGTCGAGCATGCTGCAAAGCGGGCTGAACATGGACCCGATCATTACGCACCATTTCGATGTCGACGAGTTCCAGCCCGCCTTCGAACTCATGGAATCGGGTCAGACCGGCAAGGTCATCCTGCACTGGACCTGACGGGTCAGTTGATCTCGCAAAAGCAGTGTGAGTAGACCCCCCGCGGATCGTTGAAGCGCGTCGCCTGCTCGAGCAGCGTCTGCAGCTGGCCCGCGAACACCTCGATCGGGCCGGGTTCCGGTGCAACGTCGGCCGGGTCGAAACCGGCCAGCCGGAACACGGAGAGCAGGTCGAGGATCATCTGCTCGGTCGGGCTGAGCTGCTTCTGGATGATCTTGCGCCCGTACGCGCCCTCCTCGAGGCCCGCCAGTTCCGCAGCCGCGGCGATGGCATCTTCGAATCCGCCGAGCTGGTCGACGAGACCGTTCTCGAACGCATCGTTGCCCGTCCACACCTGTCCCTGGGCGATCGAGTCGACGTAGTTTTTCTCGAGACCACGGCGTTCCGCAACGCCGGAAACGAAGTGCTCGTAGCCGTCCTCGATGATGAGCTGGATCAACTGCTTCGCGCCGTCCGACATGGCCCGGTCCGGCCGCAGTTCACCCGACCAGGGTGTCGTGCCCACACCGTCGGTCGCAACCCCGACCGTTTCCAGGGTCCGCTGGAACGTCGGGAACATACCGAAGACACCGATCGACCCGGTGACCGTCGCCGGGCTGGCGATCACGCGGTCGGCGACCACGGAAATCCAGTAGCCGCCCGAGGCGGCGACGCTGCCCATTGACGCAACCACGGGCTTGCCGGCTTCCTGCAGCGCGTGAATCTCGTCGGATATGACTTCCGAAGCGAACATGCTGCCGCCGGGGCTGTCGACGCGCAGGACGACGGCCTTGACCGACTCGTCGGACAACGCGCGGCGCAGAAGATCCGCCGTCGAATCGCCGCCGATGGTGCCGGGCGGCTGCGTCCCGTTCAGGATGTCGCCCGCCGCAACAACGATCGCAACGTTCTCCGATTTGCTGCGCTCGCCCTTCAGCAGGCGTGCCTGTTTCAGGAAAGCCCTCATCGATACGGACGAATAAGTCGAGTCGTCATCTGAGTCGACGCCTACGTAGTCCTGCATCAGTTCACGCAACTCGGCGCGACCGAGCAGCTCATCGACCAGGCCACGATCAACGGCCACCTGCGAGATATCGCCATTGGCGGCGTTCGAGTGCTCAACGAGATTCTCGGCGTAGTCGTCGATCGCACCGTCGGGCAGACCACGAGCGGCGACCACATCGGCGCCGTACATAGCCCAGAACTGGTCGATCAACCTCTGCCTGGACTCGCGGTCTTCGGGTGACATGTCCATGCGCTCGTAAGGTTCGACGAACGACTTGTGGGTCCCGACCCGGAACACGTTCCAGTCGATCCTCAGAAGGTCGATCGCGTCCTTGAAAAAATTCCGGTACGAGCCGTAGCCTTGCAAATATACGATTCCCTGCGGGTGCATGTAGATCTCGTCGGCGTGGGCCGCGAGGTAGTAGGCGTTCTGGCCGTAAAAATCCGCGCTGGCAATCACGCGCTTGCCCGATTCACGGAAACTGTCGATGGCCGCCGCAACCCGCTGCAGCTTGCTGAGCCCGGCACCGCCGAACGCACTCAGTTCGAGATGCACGAGCTCGATCGAGTCGTTGTCTTTCGCGTATCTGAGCGCGTCGACGACATCCGATACCAGGGTCTGCGGAGGCGCGTCGCCAACGAGCTCTGCGACGGCACGATCGTAAGGGTCCCCGGCCACCTGCTCGACCAGCGCACCGACCGGCTGAATGACGAGTGCGGCCTGCTGCGGCAGCAGCTGAGGCGCCGGCCCCGACAGCGCCCCGAAGAACACCATGAAGACGACCAGGAGCAGCACGAGATGCAGGACCTTGCGCAAGCCGTTGAGGCCACGCCAGATGGCACCGAAAAACCGCCAGATGATGTTCTTTTTGCTCATTCGTTTGTCCTCAAAGGGCCTCGCCCTAACCGCCACGATAGGTGATGCGATAGACCTTGCCGGCGAAATCGTCGCTGACCAGTAGCGAACCGTCCGCCATGACCAGGAGGTCTACGGGTCGTCCGGATACGGACTCGCCCTGAAGCCACCCCTCGGCGAAAGGCTCGTAGGAGACGGCATCGTTACCGTCCAGGCGCACCAGCGTTATGCGATAGCCTATTTTCTTCGACCGATTCCAGGAGCCGTGTTCCGCAATGAACACCTGCCCGCGATACTCGGACGGAAACAGGTCCCCAGTATAAAACTTGACCCCGAGCGGAGCGACGTGAGGTCCAAGCTCCTGCACGGGTGGCGTGTAATCGCCGCAGTCCCGGCCGCGTCCGTACTTCGGATCGGGAACGTCGGCGCCGTGGCAGAACGGGTAACCGAAATGCAGGCCCTTGCGAGGCGCGCGATTCAGCTCGCAGGGCGGAAGATCATCCCCCATCATGTCGCGGCCGTTGTCCGTGAACCAGAGTTCGTTCGTGTCCGGATGCCAGGTGAAACCGACCGAGTTCCGAACGCCGGAGGCGAAAGTCTCGCGCTCCGAGCCATCCGGGTTCATCCGGATGATATTGGCGAAGCCGGACTCGTCACAAACGTTACAGGGCGCACCGATCGCAATATAGAGTTTTCGATCCGGGCCGAAGCCGATGTAGCGCCAGCCGTGACGACGGTCCGACGGCAGGTCGATGTCCAGCAGAACACCGGCCGGCATATTGTCCAGGTGATCCTCGACGTCGTCGTAGCGATAGACGCGGGACGGCTCGGCAACGTACAGGTCGCCTTCGAAAAAGGCGATGCCGTTGGGCGACCGCAAACCGTCGAGGATTTCAATCACGCGCCGCGAGCCG
>JANQGP010000389.1 GCA_028277265.1 Woeseiaceae bacterium
CCGGTGACGGCGAGCGCGCCCAGGACGAGCAACGCGACGACGTCCATGCGAATGACCTCGCTGATGAAAAGCACCAGCGAAATGGCCAGGATGGCGAGCACTAGTGCGATTTCAAAGGTCATGCGCGCATTTATACACGACATGCAAGTTGCGGGCACGTTGTGCAAAATTCGCCGTATGTCGATGACAAAATACTATCAACCGATACGGCAAAGCCTGCGGCGCGAGTTCGATATTCGAGGTGCGCGTTACAGCGTTACGGAGTGGGGCAACCCCGATGCGCCACTGCTGGTATACCTGCACGGATGGGCCGACACGGGCAGCACGTTCCAGTTTGTCGTCGACGCCATGCGGCGCGACTGGCACGTCGTCGCGCCGGACTGGCGCGGATTCGGGCGTTCGACCGTCGACTGTGCGTCGTACTGGTTCCCGGATTACCTCGCCGACCTCGACGAGCTACTCTATATATATGCGCCCGAGGAGCCGGCGCGCATCGTCGGCCACGGCATGGGTGCGAACGTCGCCGCCCTCTACGCCGGCACGATGCCGGACCGTGTAAGGGCGTTCGTCAACCTCGAGGGTTTCGGGCTGGTCGATTCCGATCCGCAGGATGCGCCGCGTCGATACCGCAGATGGCTGGCGGACGCCCGGGCCCGGCGCTCGTTCTCCGAGTATGGAGACCTCGCGGCGCTCGCCAGCCGGATCGCGAAACGCAGTCCGCAGATGAACGCCGGGCAGGCAGCCTACGTTGCTGCCGAATGGGCCGAGGAGCAGGAAGACGGCCGCATGATCCTGCGCGCCGACCCGAAGCACAAGCTGCCCAACCCGGTGCTCTATCGGCGGGCCGAGGCGGAGGCGTGCTGGGATCGCATCACGGCGGAGGTCCTGCTCGTGACGGGCCGCGCCAGTGAACTGGCGCGGCGCTTCGCGGATGCCACCGTCGCTTCGTGCCCGGCGGACCGCGAGGTCCGTATCGCCGGCGCCGGCCACATGCTGCACTTCGAGGCGCCGGCCGAGCTCGCCGCCGAAATCGAGGGCTTCCTCGCAGATCACTTGTAAATTCATCCAGTACTGTATAAAAATACAGATAAGTTTTCGGTCAGGGATTACTCGTGCAGGTCGCCGAGCAGGACGTCGACTATCTGGGTCTTCTGAACCCGGCACAACGCATGGCCGCCGAATACGGCGAGCGGCGCGACGGTCAGGCCTTCGAAGCCGGCCCGCTCCTCGTCATTGCGGGCGCCGGGACGGGCAAGACCATGACCCTCGCTCATCGTGTCGCGCACCTGCTCGTCGAGGGCATCAGCCCTGAGCGGATCCTGCTGCTGACGTTCACACGGCGCGCGGCGCAGGAAATGACACGGCGTGTCGGGAACATCGTGCGCAGCGCGACGCACGACTCGACGCCGCTGCCGTCGGGCGGTCTGCCGTGGTCGGGTACGTTTCACTCGGTGGCCAATCGCCTGCTGCGGCGCTTCGCGCACAACCTCGGGCTCGATCCCGGGTTCTCGGTGCTGGATCGTGGTGACTCGGCCGATGTCATGGACGTCGTTCGTCACGAACTCGGACTCTCGCGAACGTCGAGACGGTTCCCGAAGAAAGACACCTGCCTCGCGATCTATTCGCGCTGTGTGAACGCACAGCAACCGCTCGCCGAGACGCTCGATACGACGTACCCGTGGTGTTCGGACTGGACGGACGAGCTGACGGAACTGTTCCGTCACTATGTTCTGCGCAAGCAACAGAGCCAGTCCCTCGATTATGACGACCTGCTGCTCTACTGGAGCCATCTCGTCGGTGAACCGGAGTTCGCCGAGGAGATCGGTGCATGGTTCGATCATGTCCTCGTCGATGAATACCAGGATACGAACCTGGTCCAGGCGCAGATTCTCAATACGCTCAAGCCCGACGGCGCCGGAGTCACGGTCGTTGGCGACGACGCCCAGTCGATATACTCGTTCCGCGCAGCCGAGGTAGAGAACATCCTCGGCTTTCCGGACCAGTACATGCCGACGGGCAAGGTCATTACACTCGAACAGAACTACCGGTCGACGCAGCCGATTCTCGACACCGCGAATCGCCTGATTGCGGAGAGCGAGCGCCAGTACCGCAAGAACCTGTTCTCTGACCGGAACGACGGTGCGAAGCCGTGCTACGTCACTGTCGAAGACGGCGATGCCGAGTCCGAGTACGTTGTCACGTCGATACTTGCCAATCGCGAACTCGGCATGCAGCTGAAGGAACAGGCCGTATTGTTTCGCGGGTCGCACCACAGCGACCGCCTCGAAGTCGAGCTTGTCCGGCGCAACATCCCGTACGTCAAGTACGGCGGCCTCAAGTTCCTCGAAGCCGCACACGTCAAGGACGTTCTCGCCGTGCTCAAATGGGCCGAGAACCCGAAGAACGAAGTGGCTGCATTTCGCGTGTTGAAACTACTTCCCGGCATGGGACCGGCTACGGCAACCCGGTGTTTCGAGAATCTGGCGATCAACGACCACCAGTTCAGGGCGATGACGGGGTTTCGTCCTCCTGCCGCATGTGCGCACGAATGGGACGATTTCTGTGCACTGATGACGTCGCTGTCCGCCGCGGGTATGGACGACAGCGGCTGGCAGGCACAACTGGCCCACGTGCGTCGCTGGTACCAGCCGCAGCTCGAACGACACTACGACGGGCTCGAGACGCGCGAGGCCGATCTCGAGCAGCTCGAGCAAATCTCCGGCCGCTATGCGACCCGCGAGAGATTCCTGACCGAACTGACACTGGATCCGCCGAGCGCGGCGAGCGATCTTTCCGGTGACCCGCTTCTCGACGAGGACTACCTCGTCCTGTCGACCGTGCATTCGGCCAAAGGGCAGGAATGGGAAGCGGTGTTCGTACTCAACGTGTCCGACGGCAGTTTCCCGAGCGAGTTTGCGACCGGCAAACCGGCGATGATCGAAGAGGAGCGACGACTGTTGTACGTGGCAATGACCCGCGCCAGACAATCGCTGTCACTCGTCGCGCCGTTGCGCTATCACGTGACACAGCAGCGGCGAGTCGGGGACAAGCATGTCTACGGTGCGCGCAGCCGTTTCATCAGCGACGGCTTGCTGGAGACGATGGACCGCCAATTCGCGGGCAGGACCGATACGGCAAACTCAGCGGCTCACGTACGCTCGACCACGAAAATCGACGTCAACGCGCGCATGCGGGAAATGTGGTAACCAGGAAAAAAAAAGCGGTGACCGAAGCCACCGCTAATAGAAACGTTACAAACAGCATAAGGGAAAGTTAGTTTGTGACGTTTATCTCTTTCTTGACGATGCGCACTTCGTGCTTGCGGTCGGTCCCGTCATTGCCGGACAGTTCACTGCTGTCGATAAACACGATCTTGCCGTCCTTGTCCGCTTCCTTCAGGACCTGCCCGATTCTCGCGCGTGTGTCGACGTCAATCTCGTCGCCCGAGATGATCGTTACACCAACATCAACGTCCGTATCGACCACGTGTACCTTGTGGACTTTCTCGACCACGAGGTTTTCGCCCTCGTATGCGAGGTGCAGCATCCTGAGGTCGTGTTCGCCGTGCATTACGTCGGCAACGATGGTCGTTTCGCCGGCCACTTCGAATTCGAAGCCGTCTTCGTTGCGTGTCACGGTGACGTCGTTGCCGTCGTCGTCGGTGTAAGTCCCGGACTCACCGACTTCGAGTTCGTGAAGATCGATGTCCGCATCGTGGCTGTCGAACCTGAACTCGCCGAGCCCCTTATCGTCACCGTTGATCGCGATCTCGATACGGTGTTCCTCGCTCGCAATCGCAGCGCTTGCGATGAGGAAACCCCAGAAGAAAAGCACAAACGTGCGCAGCCTCACGTTGAAACCCCGATTGTTCTGTTTATTCATAACTCTTCGATGCTCCTGCGCCGGAAAAGGTTGCAAACAAAAGAGCATAAAGAGGCCGATCGAAGAAGGTTTCACGAGTAACTCTTTCGTTGGCCGGACACCTGCCGACGAGTGGCAGGTTCGCACCGACCACGCCGATCATTATCGAAGAATTGCCATGACAACGGGAAGCCACGACCGGGTGGCTGCTAGCCCAGGAACAGTTTGTAAGCCGGGTTCTCGCTCTCTTCCCAATACGTGTAGCCGAGTTCCGCAAGATGCGCCTCGAGCTCGTCGGTATCGTCCTGCGGAACATCGATGCCCGCAAGAATGCGGCCATAATCGGAACCGTGGTTGCGATAATGGAACAGGCTGATGTTCCAATCGGTGCCGACCGCGTCCAGGAAGTCCAGCAGCGCGCCGGGTCGCTCGGGGAACTCGAAACGGAACAGGCGTTCATTGCGAATATTCGGTGAACGCCCGCCGACCATGTGGCGCACATGCAGCTTCGCCATCTCGTTGTCAGTCAGGTCCTCGACCGGAAAACCCGCATCGCGCAAGTTCCCGAGCAGCTCCAGGCGCTCCTCCATGCCCCGGCGCAGTTGCACGCCGACGAAGATGTGGGCTTTGTCGTTGTCAGAGTAGCGATAGTTGAATTCGGTGATGCCGCGGCGGCCAACCGACATGCAGAATCGACGGAAACTCCCGGGCTCCTCCGGGATCTCCGCGGCAAGCAGCATTTCGGACAGCTCACCGACTGCAGCTCGCTCGGCAATGTGGCGCAGCCGGTCGAAATTGACGTTTGCGCCGCAACTGATCGTGACGAGCGTCTTGCCGGTCAGTTCGTTCTCGGTGACGTATTTCTTCGCGGCGGCGACCGCAAGACCGCCCGCCGGTTCGACGATGGAGCGCGTGTCCTCGAAGATGTCGCGAATCGCGGCGCAGGCCTGGTCGGTATCGACCGTGATGATCTCGTCGACGAATTCCCGGCACAACCGGAACGTCTCGTCCCCGACCCGGCGCACGGCGACGCCGTCCGCAAAGATGCCGACGTGATCGAGCATGACGGGCGCCCCCGCCTCGAGTGAAGCGCGCATCGCGTCCGAGTCGTCCGGCTCCACGCCGACGATGCGAATACCCGGGCAGACCTGCTT
>JANQGP010000394.1 GCA_028277265.1 Woeseiaceae bacterium
TGGCAGCCGGGCATGGACCACGCCGGCATCGCAACGCAGATGGTCGTCGAGCGCCTTCTCAACACGGAAGGAAAGACGAAGCACGATCTCGGTCGCGACAGGTTTGTCGAACGGGTCTGGCAATGGAAGGAAGAGTCCGGGGGCACGATTGCGAAGCAGACGCGACGGTTGGGCGCGTCGGTCGACTGGAGCCGGGACCGCTTCACGATGGACGACGGCTGTTCCGAAGCCGTCAAGAGAGTATTCATTGACCTCTACGAAGAAGGCCTGATCTACCGCGGCAAGCGCCTGGTCAACTGGGACCCGGTACTGCACACCGCGCTATCCGATCTCGAAGTGCTGTCCGCTGACGAGGCCGGCAAGCTGTGGCACTTCCGGTATCCACTGGCAACCGGTGACGGGCACCTGGTTGTCGCGACGACGCGTCCCGAAACGATGCTCGGCGACAGCGCGGTCGCCGTACATCCCGAGGACGAGCGTTACAGGGATCTTGTCGGCCAGGACATCGTGCTGCCGATTGTCGGTCGCCGCATTCCGATCATTGCGGACGACTATGTCGATCCCGAGTTCGGTACCGGTTGCGTCAAGATCACGCCCGCCCACGACTTCAACGACTACGATCTCGGCATGCGCCACGATCTGCCGATGTACAACATCCTGACTGACGACGCACAGCTGAACGATGAGGTGCCCGAATCGTACCGCGGCCTCGATCGTTTCGTTGCCCGGGACAAGATCGTCGCCGAGTTCGAGAAGCTCGGCCTTCTCGAGAAGATCGAGGACTACACGGTCAAGATTCCGCGCGGTGACCGCTCTCACGCCGTCGTCGAGCCTTACCTGACCGACCAGTGGTACGTGAAGATCGAACCGCTCGCGAAGCCGGCGATCGAGGCGGTCGAGTCGGGGCGCATCAAGTTCGTGCCCGAGAACTGGTCGAAGACCTATTTCGAATGGATGTACAACATCCAGGACTGGTGCATCAGCCGCCAGCTCTGGTGGGGGCATCGCGTGCCGGCCTGGTACGACGAAGACGGCAACGTCTACGTCGGTCACGACGAGGACGCGGTCCGCGAACGGCACGGCATCGCCGCCGATATCGAGCTCAGACAGGATACGGACGTTCTCGACACCTGGTTCTCGTCGGCGCTCTGGCCGTTCAGCACGCTGGGCTGGCCGGAAAAGACCCGCGCGCTGGAGGAGTTCTATCCCGGCAACGTCCTGGTTACCGGCTTCGACATCATCTTCTTCTGGGTCGCCCGCATGATCATGATGGGCCTGAAGTTCATGGGCGACGTGCCGTTCCACGAAGTCTATATCCATGGCCTGATTCGGGACCAGGACGGCCATAAGATGTCGAAGTCGAAGGGTAACGTTCTCGACCCGCTCGACCTCATCGATGGCATCGATCTCGAGTCCCTCGTGGCCAAGCGCACGGCAGGGATGATGCAGGATCACCTGGCCCCGAAAATCGAAAAGGCGACGCGCAGGCACTTTCCGGACGGTATTGATGCTTACGGCTGTGACGCGCTGCGAATGACGTTTGCGTCTCTTGCAACGACGGGACGGGATATCCGCTTCGATGTCGGTCGCATCGAGGGTTACAAGAATTTCTGCAACAAGTTGTGGAACGCTGCGCGCTACGTGCTGATGAACACCGAGGCGCTCGACGAGGGCCGCGCGGAATTCACCGCGGCGGACCGCTGGATACGTGCGAAACTCGATGCGACGACACGCGAGATGCATCGGCATATTACGTCCTACCGTCTCGATCTCGCAGCGCAGGCAGTTTACGATTTCACGTGGCACGAGTTCTGCGACTGGTACCTCGAGCTGTCCAAACCGGTGCTGCAGAGCGACGAGTCGCCGGACGCGCTGCAGCGCGGAACCCGGCGCACACTCATAGACACGCTCGAGGCGATCCTCCGCTTGCTGCACCCGTTGATGCCGTTCGTGACGGAAGAAATCTGGGAGCAGGTGGCGAGGCACGCCGGCATTGAAGGCGAGACGATCATGCTTCGCCCCTATCCCGAGAGCGACGACGCCGCGGCCGATGACGACGCCGTTGCGGATATCGAGTGGGTCAAACAATTCATCCTGGGAATCCGGCAGATCCGCGGGGAAATGGACATATCGCCGGGTAAACCGCTGCCCGTATTGTTGCAGCATGCCGGCCGCGAAGACCAGCGGCGCGCCGGCGAATTCGCCCTCTTGTTGCGGCGAGTCGGTCGGGTCGAATCGATCGACCGGATCGGTGAGGATGCGAAACCGCCGCCGGCGGCGACTGCCTTGCTGGGAGACATGCGATTGCTGGTCCCGATGAAAGGACTCATCGATGTCGAGGCGGAGCGCACCCGTCTCGGGAAGCAAATGGACAAGGTCCGGGACGAGCTCACAAAGGCGAACAACAAGCTCGGCAATGCAAACTTCGTGAACAACGCGCCCCCCGCAGTGGTCTCACAGGAACGGGACCGTGTCACCGAGTTCGAGAGGACCCTCGCACAGCTCGAGGAGCAGCTCGAGAAGCTCGACGAGTTCGCGTGACGACGGTCGATTACTGAGCACTGCATCACACTCTGACCGGTGAGCCGTGCAACGGAGACAGCGTAACGATATTGTGTTCGCTGCTTACTCACGTAGTGTTAACAGACCCTAGTTGAGGACCCCTGAATGCAGCGCTCGACCACACTGGAATCCGTGCCGACAGGCCGCGCCGACCAGCGCGCCGTCGTCGATGAGGCCCGAAAAGCGCTCGGGCAGATCATCCTGGGCAAGGACCCGCAGATTTCCCTTGCGCTCGCCTGCCTGCTCGCCCGCGGCCATCTGTTGATCGAGGACCTGCCGGGGCTCGGCAAGACGATGCTGGCACAGGCGCTCGCCCGCGTGCTCGGACTGAGCTTCAGCCGCATCCAGTTCACGAGCGACCTGCTGCCCGCGGACATCATCGGCGTGTCCGTGTTCCGGCAGGAGAGCGGCGAGTTCGAGTTCCAGCCAGGCCCGGTCTTCTCGCAGCTCATTCTTGCCGATGAAGTCAATCGTGCCACACCGAAAGCGCAAAGCGCGCTGCTCGAGGCCATGGAGGAATACCAGGTGTCCGTCGATGGCAGCACGCGCCCATTGCCGACGCCGTTCTTCGTCGTCGCCACGCAGAATCCCGGCGACCAGATCGGCACGTTCCCCCTGCCTGAATCGCAGCTCGACCGCTTCCTGATGCGCGTCGAGATCGGATATCCGAACGAAGAGAGCGAACGCGAACTGATCGCCGGCGAGGACCGGCGACAGATGCTCAAGAGCATCGAACCGGTTGCGGGGCCCGAAATGCTGATTGCGCTGCAGAGCAGCGTTGCCCAGGTGCACGTCAGCGATGCACTCGTCAACTACATCCAGGCACTCGCAAGGCATACGCGCGAATCCGCCGACGTCGAAATCGGCCTGTCGCCGCGTGGTTCGCAAGCCCTCGTTGCGGCAGCACGGGCACACGCCTTCGTCGAAAACCACTCGGGCGTCTATCCCGACGATGTGCAGGCCGTGTTCGCGGCGATTGCGGGCCATCGCCTGAAGCCGTCCGGCAACACGCGTTTCCGCAGCCCGGCCGAACTCTGCCAGCATGTCCTCGACTCTGTGGCCATTCCCTGACCCGCGAGGCCTGATCTCGTCGATCGGCTTGGGCGCTCGCGCCCGTGTCCGGCGCTGGGTGCGAAAGCGCCAGGGGACCGATCCGGTGACGACGATCCTGCGTCCGCGACGCGTCTACATCCTGCCGACAGGCATTGGCTTCGTTTTCGGCATGATGGTGTTCGCCATGCTGCTCGGTTCGATGAACTACAACAATAATCTGTCGTTTGTCCTGACTTTCATGCTCGTCAGCATCGGGTTCGTTGCCATGCACCAGTGCCAGCGCAACCTGGTCGGTCTCGAGGTGGCATTTGCGGGCGCCGATCCCGTGTTTGCGGGACAGGCGATCCGCTTTCGCGTCGCGATAACCAATCGGGCGAAGACGGCACGCTATGGCATTCGCCTGTACACGACGAGGACCTTCAGCGACATTCACGATCTCGAACCCGGTGAAAGCAAGGTTTTTGTTCTTCCCGTCGCGACGGGCGAACGCGGACGGATCTCGCTCGATCGCTTCGGCATTCGCAGTATGTTTCCGTTCGAGTTGTTTCGTTCCTGGACGTGGCTGCACATGGACATCGACGGACTCGTCTACCCGTCGCCGGCCGAGGATGCGCCGCAGCCTCCGCCAACCATGGCGGCCCATGGTCACCGCCAGCACGATGCCCGCGGCGAGGAAGATTTTGCCGGTCTGCGCCGCTATCACGAGGGCGACTCGCCCAGGCATGTCGCCTGGAAAGCCTACGCACGCAGCGGCCAGCTACTCTCGAAACGCTTCTCGGGTGCCGATACGAGCAGCCAGTGGTTCGATTTCGAGGAGATCCGAGGCTACGACGTCGAGCAGCGCTTGTCGATCCTGACACGCTGGATCGTCGACTCGGACCGCACGCACGAGGATTACGGCCTGCGCCTTCCGGGGTATGAGTTCCCTCCCGCGCATGGCGATGCGCACCGGCGCCAGTGTCTCGAGGCACTCGCCCTGTTCGACGAGAGCACGTCCTGATGGCAAAACCGCGCGGTACAGACGGATCGCTGCTGCAAAGCCTGCCCTGGACGATGAGCGCGCTGGTCATCGCGATCCTGCCCCACGTGCCCTACTTGCCGTTCTGGATCACGGGTGCCTTTCTGGGCTGCGCAAGCTGGCGCTATGCCGTTGAAATGCGGCGCCGGCCGTTGCCGTCGACCTGGACCCGCGCCGGGCTGGCGCTGGTGTGTTTCCTCGGCGTATGGGCGACTTACTCGTCGATCAGCGGCGTCGGTCCCGGATCGGCGTTGCTGGCAATCATGGCGGCGCTGAAACTGCTCGAAACGCGACGGCGGCGCGACCAGTTCGTGCTGCTCTTCCTGTCAATCTTTCTCGTCATGTCGTCGCTGCTCCGGGAGCAGTACATCTGGTCACTGCCCTACCTCGTCGGCAGCGTCGTCGTCATCATGACGGCATGGCTGCGCATGGCCGCGGGCGAAGCGCAGACAACGCGCCGGAGCTTCATGAACAGCGGCCGGTTGATCCTCTATGCCGTGCCGATCGCGATCGCCATGTGGGTGTTCTTCCCGCGCATTTCGACGCCGTTCTGGGCAGTCCCCGTCGACACGAGCCGAGCGACAACGGGACTCAGCGAACACATGAGTCCGGGCGATATCAGCGAATTGTCGCAATCCAACGAGGTTGCGTTTCGCGTAACGTTCGACGGCCCGATACCCGAGCCTCGCGACCGTTACTGGCGGGGATTGATCCTGACCGAATTCGACGGTCGATCCTGGTCGGGTAGTAGCGCACCGATTATGAGCTCGAGGGCGCGCGACAAGATAGAAACACGCGGCGACCCCGTCGAGTACGAGATCACGCTCGAGCCGACCATGCAGCAATGGGTCATCGCACTCGACATCCCGACACGCTGGTCGATACCGCGAACGTACATGGGCCGGCAACAGCAACTCGTGCACGAGACGCCGATCGACCAGCGCATTGCCTACGAGTTGACGTCATTCTCCGACTATCGCATCGGAAATGATCTGTCAGCAGCGAATCGTAGATGGTATTCGAGACTCCCCGAACAAAGAAACCCGCGCACGCATCAGCTTGCAAGGGAATTGCGCGCCGACGCAGGCACCGATCGCGACTTCGTCGATGCCGTGCTGCGAATGCTGAACCAGGAGGAATTCTACTACACGCTCGAGCCACCGCTTCTGGGCAGCGATCCGATCGACCGTTTTCTGTTCGACACTCGCGAGGGCTTCTGCGAACACTATGCCTCGGCGTTCTCTGTCCTCATGCGCAACGCCGGTATCCCTGCACGCATCGTCCTCGGTTATCACGGCGGCGAGGTCAACCCGCTCGGAGGACACCTGATCGTGCGCCAATCCGATGCACATGCCTGGGTCGAAGTCTGGCTCGACGGGCTCGGCTGGCACCGCGTCGACCCAACCGCGGCCGTGGCGCCGGAACGTATCGACATTGGGGCCAGCGATGCTGCACTCGAGGGAATTGGCGAAACCTGGGGATTCAATGCACCGTCACGTCTCCTCCACCGGGTCGTCATGACCTGGGATGCAGTGAACGCAAAGTGGAACGCATGGGTACTCGGTTACGGTCCCGAGACCCAGGACTCGTTCATGCGCTGGCTCGGCATGGAGAACCCGAACTGGCGCAAGATGATATTGACGCTGGTCGGCCTCGTCGTTGGCCTCGTTATGCTGGTCAGCGTACTGTTGATGCTGCGATACCGCCCACCGCCTCGCGACCCGGCCGCCATTCTCTACCAACGATTCGTGAAGAAGTCGCGAATCGAGCCGCGGACCGGCGAAACGGCGCGTGTGTTCGCGCTGCGCGTGCGCGAGACCGGCGCGATCCCCGACGATATCGTCGACAACGTCACGAACGCCTATCTTGATGCGCGTTACGGCCCCGATGACGAGCAGGCGTTCAAGAAACTGAAACGCGTAGTCGGCACTATCTAGCAGCCTTTGGCTCGCGCACCCGTGTCAGAAGGAATCCGCCCGCCAGGAAGAGGGGCATCAACGTCAGCAAGATCCATTTCGGATTGTCCGACAGCATCGCCGCAATGGCTACCATCGCCGGTCCCAGCACGTGCGCGAACTTCGTCGTCATGTTGTAGAACCCGAAGAACTCGCCCGGCTGGTCTTTCGGGATGAGACTGGCATAGAGAGACCGGCTCAGCCCCTGCACGCCGCCCTGCACGCAGCCGATGATGATCGCCATGATCAGGAATTCCTGGAACGTCGTCATGACCAGGCCCCAGATGCACGCACCGACGTAGACCGCAAGGGCGAAGTAAATGCCGGATTTGGGACCGAAACGCTGTGCGGCAAGGCCGTAAAGCAACGTTGCGGGAAAGCCCGCGAAGTTGGTGATCAAAAGGGCCAGCACGAGATCCTGATCGGCAAAGCCGAGTCGTTTGCCATAGTCGACGGCCATGACGATGATCGTGAACACACCGCCGAGGTACAGCCAGTAGCCGGTCAGGAATACCGCGACGTTGCGGTATTTCGCCACCTGGCGCAGCGTTGAGCGCAATTCACGATATGCTGCGCGCACCGCGCCGCTGGACACTTCGATAGCGCTGTGGCGCTCCGAAACGAAGAACAGCAGAGGGATCAGGAAGATCAGCCACCAGGCGCCGACCGAAACGAACGCCATGTTGAATGCGTCGACGGTGTTGTCGAGACCGAACCTGGCCGGGTCCCGGAGCATCCACAGGTGTAGCGCCAGCAGTATCGCGCCGCCGAGATAGCCGAGCGAAAATCCGAGTGTCGAAACAAAGCTGTAATAGCGCGGCTCAGCGACGTCGACCAGCAACGAGTCGTAGAAGACCACGGACGTGTAGTAGCCGATCGAGGCAAACAGATAGACGCCCAGTGCAAGCTGCCAGTTGCCCGCGCCGACGAAACCGAGAGCGGCCGTGCTGCCGGCGCCGATCAGGGCGAGCACGAGCAGGAATCGCTTCCGGTAACCGCCCGCGTCAGCGATCGTACCGAAAAGCGGCGCGGAAACGCAGACGACGGCGCTCGCGGCAAACGTTATCCAGGCCAGTCGCGCGGTGACGTCCGCAGCGTCGTCACCCGCGCTCCAGTGATTGCGAAGCACGAGCGGGAACAGCACAGCGAGAACACTGAGCGCGAACGAGGAGTTGGCCCAGTCGTAGAACGCCCAGGCGATTGTCTTGCGGTTTAGTGCGCTAGTGCTCACGCGTCTTGCGAAAACCGATATCCGGCCAGCGTTCCTCGGTCAGGTTCAGGTTGACTCTGGTCGGAGCAATGTAGACCAGACTGTCACCGTGATCCAGCGCGAGGTTGTCGTAGGCTTTTTTCTCGAAGTCCGACAGCATCTTCGGGTCGTCACATTCGACCCAGCGGGCTGTCGCGACGTTGACGGTCTCGAACTGGCACTCGACGTTGTACTCGTCACGGAGGCGATGCGCGACGACGTCGAACTGCAAAGGGCCTACCGCTCCGAGTATCAGGTCGTTGTTGCGCATCGGCTTGAATAACTGGGTGGCACCTTCCTCGCAGAGTTGCGCGAGGCCTTTTTGCAGCGCCTTGAGTCGCAGCGGGTCCTTGAGTACGGCGCGCCGGAATATCTCGGGCGCGAAGTTCGGAATGCCCGTGAAGCGAATCTCCTCGCCTTGCGTGAAGCTGTCGCCGATATTAATCGTGCCGTGATTGTGAATCCCGATGATGTCGCCGGCAAAGGCCGCATCCGCGTGTTGCCGGTCCGCGGCAAGAAACGTAATGGCTTCGGGAATCTTGACGTCTTTCCCGAGCCTGACGTGGCGCACGCGAACGCCTTTCGTGTACTCGCCCGAGACGATACGCATGAAGGCGATGCGATCGCGATGGCCCGGGTCCATGTTCGCCTGAATCTTGAAAACGAAGCCGGTCAACGCACTTTCGTCAGGTCCGACATCGCGCATTTCGCTCTCGTGCGCTTGTGGGGCCGGGGCATGCTCGACGAACTCATCGAGAAGCTCCCTGACCCCGAAATTGGAGATCGCCGAACCGAAGAACACGGGCGTCTGCTTCGCGGCAAGATAGTCGTCGAGCGACAGCTCCGGACACGCCCCCTTTACGAGTTCGATCTCCTCCCGGAAATCGTCGGCAGAATCGCCGAGCACTTCGGTTGCCTCGGCCGAATCGAGCGCGTCGACCGTGCTGATCTCCGCGGCCTTTTCGCGACTGGTCTTGTCGTAGAGGTAGATCCGGTCCTGCAACAGGTGGTAGACGCCTTTGAGGCGGCTTCCCATACCGATCGGCCATGTGACCGGCGAGCACTGGATCTCGAGAATCGACTCGATTTCGTCGAGCAACTCGATAGGCTCGCGTCCCTCGCGATCCAGCTTGTTGATGAAGGTCATTATCGGCGTATCGCGCAACCGGCAGACTTCCATGAGCTTGATCGTGCGCTGCTCGACGCCCTTGGCACAGTCGATCACCATCAGCGCCGAATCGACGGCCGTCAGGGTCCGGTAGGTGTCCTCCGAGAAGTCTTCATGACCCGGAGTATCCAGCAGGTTGACGACATGGTCGCGATACGGGAACTGCATCACCGACGACGTCACCGAGATTCCGCGCTGCTGTTCGAGTGCCATCCAGTCCGACGTCGCATGCCGGGACGCTTTGCGGCCTTTCACGGTACCGGCAAGCTGGATCGCACCGCCATACAGCAGCAGCTTTTCCGTCAGCGTCGTCTTTCCCGCGTCGGGGTGCGAAATGATGGCGAAGGTCCGCCGCTTGCGGACCTCGGATTGCAGGTCAGGCATGAGTCAGTCTTCTGTGACGAGTTTCTTGGCAAGCACGGCCGCGTCCTCGCGGCCCTCGCTCGCCTGATAGTAAGCCGGTCGATTGGCCACCTGATGGAAGCCTTTCTTCCGATAGAGTGCCAGCGCCGTGTCATTGGACGGCCGGACCTCGAGAAAGATCTGGCGGACCATCGCCGCACGCGCGCGGAACAATAGCTCGTCGAGGAGTTTTTCGCCATAGCCGCGGGCGCGAAACGCGGGATCGACGCAGATGTTGAGAATATGCGCCTCGCCGGCGGCGACCGACAACACCGCGTAGCCGGCGACCTGTTCCTCACGCAGGAGCACGACGTTCTGGTACCCCGCAAGCAGGCAGTCACGGAACACGCCATGGCTCCACGGGAACTCGTAGCTGCGACGCTCGATATCCGACACCATCGACAGATCGTCGTGAGTCATGTCACGGATCGTGCCCGGTGGTTCCGCGACGGGCATGATCATGCGCCGAACTCCGAGGCAAGGCGCGACGCGAGGCAGAGATCTTTCCAGGACTTCACCTTCTGCGAGGGACTGCGCAGCAGGTACGCCGGGTGATAGGTCACGACCAGAGGTATGCCCCCGAGATCGTGCCGTCGCCCGCGCATCCGCCCGACCGGATCATCGCAGCCAAGCAGGTTCTGCGCCGCGACGCGGCCGACAGCGAGGACGATCTTCGGCTGTATCAGTTCGATCTGCCGTTCGAGATAGTCGCGGCAGGCAGCTGCTTCGCCCGGCTTCGGGTCTCGGTTGTTCGGCGGGCGGCACTTGAGGATGTTGGCGATGAAGACCTGGTCGCGGCCTTGCCCGATCGCAAGCAGCATCTGGTCGAGCAACCGGCCGGCAC
>JANQGP010000483.1 GCA_028277265.1 Woeseiaceae bacterium
GATCCGGAACTCGTCTGGGAGCGCACGCTCGACGATGGCGGCCAGAGCTGGTCTGCTCCGGTCGTAACGCGCATGGACATCCAGGGCGAGACTCAGAACGCACTCAAGGCGGTCGTCGTGCTGGGCGGCGGCTATGATGGCGTGCACGACACTGCGGCACATCCGGCCAGCCGTGATGGCGTTGGCGCCGGGGTACACGTCCTCGACCTCGAATCGAGCTTCAGGTCCGCCAGGGCGTCAGAGTCGTGCGCCGCACGCCACAGTGTGCCGCCCGATTCGAGGTCGAGGACGTGTACGCCGGCGCCAACGCCATCACGGCTGGCCGGATGTGCCGCCGTATCGTGCACGCCATCGTAGCCGCCGCCCAGCACGACAACCGCCTTGAGTGCGTTCTGGGTCTCGCCCTGGATGTCCATGCGCGTTACGACCGGAGCAGACCAGCTTTGGCCGCCATCGTCGAGCGTGCGCTCCCAGACGAGTTCCGGATCGGTCTTGTCCGTGACGTCGATCATGCGGTAGGTCGAACCGCCGCGACGCATGCCGAACAGGATGTAGACAAAGTCGCCGTCGTTGGCTTCGATCTTCCCGTCACCGTCG
The DNA here is from genome assembly GCA_028277265.1 of Woeseiaceae bacterium. Classification (GTDB taxonomy): domain Bacteria; phylum Pseudomonadota; class Gammaproteobacteria; order Steroidobacterales; family Woeseiaceae; genus UBA1847. The sequence goes on from JANQGP010000483.1 coordinate 598, forward strand.
ACGTCGCGAATCACGGGAACGACATCGCCGTCGATGCCGTACTGCTTGTAAACGACCTCGGGATCCTCGTAGAGACTCGCCATGCGCGGCAGCAGCTCTTTCGGAACGTAGGCCCAGAGCTCGTCGCCGTTATCCGCATCGATCGCATGCAGGTACCCGTCGTTGGTTGCCGTGAAGATCACGGCCTCCGGGTCCTGCTCGGTGCCGCCGTAGACGACAGCCGCCGGTTGCGAGTGCAGCGGGTCGCCCATCGAGTAGCGCTTGGTCGTGTCCGGGTCCTGGTCCACGTCCTTGACGTCCTCCCCGCGCATCCAGTCGATCATCTCGGTAACGGTCGGGCTCGAGCCCGTCAGGCCGAAGTCCGCGGCCGTATAGGCATCGACATTGCCCGCCGACAGGGCATTGCTGCCGGCGTTCAGCGACGAATCGAAGCCGTTGTTCGTGAACAGGTTACGATCGTCGGGGTCGGGCAGCCTGTTGGCCGCGCCACCGAGCCGTACATCGTTTCCGTCAGCCTGACCGACGGTCCAGAAGCTGCGCGCGGTCGGATAGAAGAAGCCGGTGCTCGGATCGACGGCGGGCTGATCCAGCGCGTCGACGATAGCACCGTCCTTGATCCGGTACGCCTTCAGATTTCCGGGCCAGTGAACGTTGCCGCGTGCGCCGAACATCGTCAGGTAGACGTCGTTCAGGTTACGCGTGCGATTGAACGTGTTCACCGAAACCGCCGGTGCGGAGAACGACAGCGAGCGCTCGTTGACCTGTGCGATGACCTCGGTCAAGGCAACGACAAGCGAGTCCGTGTCATCGGCCAGCAGATACTGGCCACCGGACACGTTGGCGGTGTCCTCGAGAATCTGAAGATCGATGTCGTAACCGATCGTGTGCGTGATGACCGACTGACGACCTGCGAGGGTCGGGTGAATGTCGACTTTCGACAGGTACTCGGCCACGTCGTCGAGGCAGGCGCCGTTGCCGGTGCCCGAGCAGCCCGTGCGGCCGCCCAGCGTCGCCGAGTAGTCCGGCAGCTGCGCGAGCAGCCCCGGCGTATCGACGTCTTCGGTCGGCTGACCGTCAGTGATCACCACGTTGAAATTCTTCGAGCAGGAAAGCAACTCCGGCCGCTCGTAGACTTCGGCGGCGGGGGCCGGAGCGACCAGCGCTTCGGGGTCGGTCGGGTGTTGCTCGTGGAGCTCGCCATAGTGCGCGGGCAGGCCCTGCCAGAAGAGCGCTGCTTCGAACAGCGTCTCGGACAGCGGCGTCCACCCGTCGGCATCGAGTGCATCGATATCGGCCATGATCTCGGCTCGATTGGCATCGAGATCCGTCAGGTCCCGAATGACGACGCCGCCTTCGTTGTCATTGAAACGCATCAGGCCGACGTTCATGTCGTTGACCGAATTCAGCACGTTCTTGGTCGCGGTAATCATGATCTGGGA
>JANQGP010000069.1 GCA_028277265.1 Woeseiaceae bacterium
TCGCAGGAGTCGTCGCCTTCGTTCAGCGCGCAAAGGTTCAGGTCGTCGAAGTAGACGCCCTGGGTCCGGTTGCTGCCGGAGTAGTCCACGAAGAGCGTAAACGCATGGATCGCTGCAGTGCCCTCGGGAGCGGTAGCGACGCCCGTGTCGAGGGGGATCCACTCACCGACGGCCGATTTGCGGTTAATCGCTTCCGAGGTCTTTGCCCTGGTGGTGCCGCCAACGGTTTCGACGGTGCCGAGGTCCTTACCATCGGCATCGAAGAACGAGACCTGCAGGATGCCGAATGCATCCGTTCCTTCGAGCGTCGCCGCCGTCATGGCATGACCGGTAAGTCTCCAGCGCGATCCGGCCCCTGCGGGGAACGCCTGGTAGGCGCCGGAGGCATTGCCGGCGAAAGAGGCCTGGAACGGAACGGTTCGGCTGAAGCCACCGTTGAACATCGATTGACTGCCGCTACGAGCATAATTCCTCGAGTAAAGACTGATCTCGAATAGCGACCAGCCGCCTTCGCTCGACGGTATTTTCGACTCGAAACCCGCGTCCTTCAGCAAACTGTGCCCGTCGGCCGGTGCCGCAGCGGGAGTCCACAGGAGCAGGGCGACGAGTGATGCTGCGAAAAGAATGGTGTGCTGTTTTCTCATGACCCGGCCCCTGATTCGCTGGTTCTTTACAGGTACAGGTTTGCCTTTCGATAGTACCTCAATCTGCCAGGTCGACAGGCAATTGTTACAACATCCGTGACGCCGGCCTGCTACTTTGAGCGCCCCTGCAAGAGATACGCGGATGAGCCTGGTCGGTTTCCCAACGCTTGACAACTCGTCGATTGCCGAGACCAGAGATGCATTGCACAGCTATGCGCGGGTACTCGGCGGGTGGCTGAAGGCCCTGCGTCTGCCGAGGAAACACTGGTGGCACGCGAGTCTGAGGCCGTCCGTGACCGGCCTGACCACCGGTGCCGTGCGCGCGAGCGCGGACTTCGAACTGGAACTCGATCTTCTGAGCAGCCGGCTCGTCGTGCGGTGCGATGCTACCGAAACGTCCGAACCTCTGCTCGGTCGGTCGGCGGCGGATCTCGCCGCCTGGATCGACAAGGTGTTACGCGACTACGGGGTGGGCTCGACGCAGCGCCCCGGGGCGGAATTTCGTTCCGAGGTCGAGTATCCGGGGTATGCGAAAGCAGTCGCGATCAGCATGCACGGAGCGCTGGCCTCCGTTGCCGCAGCCCTCGAAGACGTTCGAGCCGGCATTCGCGAGGAGACGAGTCCGATCCAGGTATGGCCGCACCATTTCGACTTGTCGATGATCTGGTTGCCGGGGCCAAAGATCCCCGGCGAAGACCCGTCGAACGAAGAGTACGCGGACAAGCAGATGAATTTCGGTTTCGTTTTCGGTGACTCGAGCATCAACGAACCGTATCTTTACGTAACGGGCTATCCGTTGCCGGCAAACCTGCCTGCGGTCGAGTTGCCGCCAAGAACATTCTGGCAAACGGACGGATTCGAGGGCGCCGTGCTGCACTATGCCGATCTGGTGTCAGTTGATGATCCGCACGGGTATTTGCTGGATCTCTGGACCCGGCTGATGCACGCGGCGAGGCCCGACCTTTGTGACGCTAAGTAGTCGCTGAACAATCTGAGGAGTCCGAGTGAGCGAAAAAGATCTTAGCTGGCATCACGTTGCCGATGTCGACGAACTTCCTCCGGGTCGGGTCAAGACCGTCGTCGCCGGCGTGCATTCGATGGCGCTGACGAACATCGATGGTGAATACACGGCGATGGACAACCATTGCCCCCACCAGGGCGGTCCGTTGGGAGAGGGTTCGATCGAAGTCGGCGCGGATGGGCAATGCTGGCTGCGCTGCCCCTGGCATGGCTGGGACTTCGACCCGAAAACGGGCAAGCCACCCGGCGGCCATGAAGATTCGGGCCAGAAACTCTACCCGCTGGAGGTCCGCGATGACGGCATTTACGTCGGCCTCGAACCGGTCCCGGAGCACGAAACGACCGTAACGGACCTGATGGCCGAGACGATGACCAACTGGGGCGTGACGAGCGTCTTCGGTATGGTCGGCCACTCGAACCTGGGCCTGGCCGATGCGCTGCGTCGGGAGGAGTCCAAAGGCCGGCTCAACTACTATGGCATTCGCCATGAGGGTGCCGCGGCCTTCGCATGCTCCGGGTACGCGAAGCTGACCGGCAAGCCCGCCGCCTGCCTGACAATCGCGGGTCCGGGTGCCACCAACCTGATGACGGGCTTGTGGGACGCCAAGGTCGATCGTGCGCCATTGCTGGCACTCACCGGGCAGGTTGATGTTCAGGTGCTTGGGCCGGGTGCGTTTCAGGAAATCGACCTGCATTCGGCGTTTGCGCCGGTAGCCCGTTTCAGCCAGACCGTGCTGCACACGTCGAAACACGCGGAATTGATGACGCTGGCCTGCAAGAACGCCATCGTCGAACGCGATGTTGCGCACCTGATATTTCCGGATGACGTGCAGACGCTGCCGGCGGCAAAGGGCGCATCCGCGTCCGGTCCGGGCGGTCGAATCGCCAGGCAGGCGATCGCACCGGATGCTGAATCGCTCGCCGAAGCAGCCGGTCTGATCAGAAATTCGCGCCGGCCCATCATCATCGTCGGCTATGGTGCGCGCAACGCCATGTCCGAAGTCCTTGCACTCGCGGAGAGACTGCATGCGCCGGTGCTGACGACCTTCAAGGCGAAGGGACAGATATCGGATCACCATCCGCTCGCGGCCGGCGTCCTCGGACGGTCCGGCACGCCCGTCGCAAGCTGGTTCATGAACGAGTGTGACCTGATCATCGCACTCGGGTCCTCGTTTTCGAACCACACCGGGATTACACCGAAGCGACCGATCATCCAGATCGATTTCGAACGAATGGCGCTGGGCAAATTCCACAGCGTCACAGTGCCGGTTTGGGGTGAGATCGGGGTTACCGCAGTGCGGCTCGCTGAAGCGGTTAGCGATGCTGCTCACCATGTCGATCAGCGCGGCGAACTCGCCGAGCGCTGGGCTATTTGGCGTGATGAGAAGGCGAGCCGTCTCTGCGACGACCAGAGCAATGGAGTCGGCTCGCCGAATGTATTTGCGGCGCTGACCGATGCGGTGCCCGAGGACGCGATCATTTCCGTCGACGTCGGCAATAACACTTACTCATTCGGGCGCTACTTCGAGTGCAGGAATCAGCGTGTGCTGATGTCCGGCTACCTGGGCTCGATCGGCTTTTCGTTCCCTGCTGCAATCGGCGCCTGGGCAGCCACCCGGGATCAGGAGGAGTACCGGGAGCGCAAAGTCGTATCGATCAGCGGTGACGGCGGCTTCGGACAGTACCTCGGCGACTTCACGACTGCCGTCAAGTACAACATGAACATCACACATGTGCTGCTCAACAATTCGGAGCTCGGCAAAATCTCCAAGGAACAGCGCGCCGGTGAGTGGCCTGTATGGAAGACAAGTCTGCACAATCCGAGCTTCGCGGCATTCGCCCGATTGTGCGGGGCCAAAGGCATGCTCGTGAAGGAGTCCGCGCAGTTGCCGGCGGCGCTGGACGAAGCGCTATCGCACGATGGTCCGGCACTCGTCGAGATCCTGACCGATGCCGAACTGATCTGACAGCCGCCTATCAGCTTCTTGGGGCACCAGCCTCCTCAGGAAACCATCTTTCGGGCAGGGGCCCGATCGACAATGGCGGCCTGTTCTTCGACCCGCGAAGCATAGAGAACCAGCAGCGGCAGGAAAACTGCCCAGCCGAGTCCGATAACGGCCAGCGAAAGCACCGGATCCGGGAAAGAGACGGCACCGGCTTTCTGGCCCGCGAGGAACGACAGCGGACCGCCGATGGCGCCGACTATTGCGGTCATGATCATGCTCTTGCGGAGCCAGCGCATGCCGACATTCAGCGTGGTCGCGAACAACAGCCACATGGCGACAATCCAGTACGGCGCGGTCCCCGGAATGGCGGACGCTTCGCCGTATTGCACCAGCCCAGTGGCGACGAGGAGCGATTCCCAGCCGAAGCCGATCGCGCCAGCCACCGCCAGCAGGCGAATTTCACCGTCGCGGCGCTCCGAGCGGGCGAGGTGCGTCAAGACCGCGACGGCGATGGCCAGCGTGCCGAGGAACGGCACGCTGGCAGCGGCAGAGAATACGGCGGCAAACCAACCTGCCTGGAACAGGGATATGTTGATGAGTATTGCGTTCATCACTCGTCGTCCTGAAGCGCTCTTCGCGCCAAATAGAAACTCGATGCGGCGAAGTCTGCCTGCAACCGGCCCGCCGTTGGTTTCAATAGGTTTTCGATTTGTAAGTGAATGTAAACGCGCCTGTATCTTTGTGTAACGGGCGCGTGCAGCTCATCGACGGTGCACTACATGACGGGCAATAATCGACGGCTTCGGATGGCGCTTTGGGCGCCTGCCTGGGATGCGGAATGAACAACAATCTGGTTCTTGACGAGAGCATCGAAGTGCGGCGGCCGCTGCACGAGGTCTTTTCCTACGTGTCCGAGTTTTCGAGAATCGAGGAATGGGACCCGTCCGTCGCCACGGCGGTTAAGCTCACGCCGGGTGCGCCGCGCGTCGGCACACGATTTCGCGTCGATCTGCGTGCGGGTCTTGCTCTGGATTACGAGATCATCGCGATCGAAGAAGACGCCGGGCTATTGATGACCGTGGATTCGCGTCTCTTAAGCGCGCGGGAGGAGATCCTGTTCGAGGAAGCGCGCGGAGGGACCCGTGTTCGCTATATCGCCGAGTTCGACTTTCCGGCGCCGCTCGCCGCTTTCAACCGGCTGTTCCCCGGCGTCATGGATCGAGTGGGTAAAAGCGCCGTGGCCGGACTCAAGGAAGCGCTCGAAGACGATTTCGAGGCACCGCGGGCGTCGAGCCTGCTGGCGGCTGCCGATCGGCTCGTCTTTCCCGGGATATGGCGCTTCACGAAGCTGGGTTATCGCTCGTCTCGACGACACTGGAAAGCCGTCTCGGCGTACCAACGTGAACGCCACGCCGTCATTACCGGCGCGACGTCCGGTATCGGCGAGGCCGTTGCGCGCCGGCTTGCGGAGCTCGGCGCACGCCTGACGCTGGTGGTTCGCAGCGAGGAGAAGGCCCGGGCACTGATCGACGAACTGCGTGCCGGCACCGGGAACGATCGTATCAGCTATGAGATTGCCGACCTGTCGCTGATGGCCGACGTGCACGCACTTTGTGACCGACTGCTCGAAGCCGGCGCCCCGATCGACATGCTCATCAACAACGCGGGTGCGCTGGTCAATCCGCGGCAGCAGACGAGCGAAGGACTCGAACTGAGCTTCGCGCTGCTCCTCCTCAGTCCGTGCATCCTGACCGAGCGTCTCCACCCGCTGCTTGCGAAGGCCGCGTCACCGCGCGTCGTCAACGTGCTGTCGGGCGGTATGTACACGCAGAAGATTGACGTCGACGATTTGCAGACTCGGAATGGCGAGTATTCCGGTTCCGTGGCCTACGCAAAGGCGAAGCGCGGCCTGATGATCCTGACAGAAGAATGGGCGGCGCGCTGGGAGGACGACGGCATTGTCGTCAATGCAATGCACCCGGGCTGGGTCGACACGCCCGGGGTCGAGGACGCATTGCCAGGCTTTTACAAGTTGACGAAACGGCTCTTGCGAACGCCGGGGCAAGGGGCCGACACGGCCGTATGGCTCGCGACCTCGTCGGAGGCAGCCAAGGTTTCAGGCGAGTTCTGGCTCGATCGCGACCGTCACCCGAGCCACCTGTCGGATCGTACGAAGGAGACTGCGGAAGAGCGCCGGCAGCTGCTGAAAACGCTGGCCGAGCTGGTCGACTCGACCGCCAGCCCGGTTCCTGTTCCAGCGACTCGAGCCGCGCGGTGACCTCGGCCAGGTTTGATTTGGGGGTAACGGCCATTTTTTCACCACGCGGGTAAGTACTTACGTCGTCCTGGCCGGCGCATAGAAATCGGCCCGTTTCGGCGTTGCCGGGCGACCGTCGATGCCTTATAATCCCGCGCCAGCGCAGCGGTGGGGCCTTGTTTGGACCCATCACCATCGGATTCCCGGTGGACCTAAAGGGCCCCGCTCAGGGGTTTTTTGTTGCCCGCGGGCAGCCACAATGCGCGGGGTAAGAATGGGCCTATGGCCCTTTTTTTGTTTTTGGAACAATTGGTTAGGTGATGACCGGAAGAGAACTGGCGAAGCTGCTCGAGCCGACCGTCGAGAGCCTCGGCTACGAACTGGCCGATCTCGAAGTCCGCCTGGGCGGCAAGGGTGGGCTGGTCCGCGTCTTCATCGACAAGCCGGACGGCATCGGGCTGGACGATTGCGAGAAGGTCAGCCTCGCGGTCAGCGCGCTGCTCGATGTCGAGGATCCGGTGCCGGGCCACTACGACCTCGAGGTGTCGTCGCCCGGCCTGGACAGGAAGCTGACGAAACCAGCGCATTTTCAAAGGTTTGCAGGCGAAACCGTGAAAGTGCAGACGCGCTTCCCGATAGAGGGGCGAAGACGCTTCCGCGGCACGCTGCTGTCGTCGGATGACGAGAACATCGTGGTCGAGGTGGACGGAGAGTCGCACAGCTTGCCGCTGAAGACGATCGATACTGCCCGGCTGGTGCCCGTCGTGAACTGAAACGCACGGGGATTCTGGAGTTTTGAGGAAATGAGCAAAGAGATCCTGATGGTCGTCGACGCCGTCTCGAACGAGAAAGGCGTCGAGAAAGAGATCATTTTCGAGGCAATCGAGGCCGCCCTGGCATCGGCGACGCGCCGCAAGCACGGCGAGGACATCGAGGTGCGCGTGCAGATCGACCGCGAAACCGGCGATTACGATACCTGGCGTCGCTGGCTCGTGTTCGAAGACGAGTCAACCGAACTCGAGGTGCCGGATCGCGAGCTGCGTATGATCGATGCCGTGGACATCGACGAGAATGCCCAGCCGGGTGAGTTCGTCGAGGTCCCGATGGAGTCCGTCGAATTCGGCCGCATTGCCGCGCAGACGGCCAAGCAGGTGATCGTGCAAAAGGTCCGCGAGGCCGAGCGCGAGCAGGTTGTCGAGGAATACAAGGACCGCGAGGGCGAGATGCTCTCGGGTCTCGTCAAGCGCGTCGATCGCAACGGCGTGTACATCGACCTCGGCGGCAACGCCGAAGGCTTCGTGCCGCGCGACCAGATGGTGCCGCGCGAACCCGTTCGGCCGCAGGATCGCATCAAGGCGTTGCTGACGGAGGTTCGCTCCGAACCTCGCGGTCCGCAGTTGTTCATGACCCGTACGTCGCCGCAGTTCCTGATCGAACTGTTCAAGATCGAGGTCCCGGAAGTGGGCCAGGGTCTGATCGACATCCTGGGTGCTGCACGCGATCCGGGCTTGCGCGCCAAGATCGCCGTGAAGAGCAACGACAATCGCATCGACGCCGTCGGCGCCTGTGTCGGAATGCGGGGATCGCGCGTTCAGGCGGTGTCGAACGAACTCGCCGGCGAGCGCGTCGACATCATCCTTTGGGACGACAACTCGGCCCAGTTCGTGGTCAATGCCATGTCGCCGGCGGAGGTCGTTTCGATCGTCGTCGATGAGGACAGGCACTCGATGGACATCGCCGTTGAAGAAGACAAATTGTCGCAAGCGATCGGGCGCGGCGGCCAGAACATTCGACTTGCCAGCGAATTGACGGGCTGGGAGCTCAATGTCATGACCGCAGCCGATGCCGAGGAGAAGAGCGAGGCCGAGATGCGCGAACTCATCGAGCTGTTCTCGAAGCAACTCGATGTCGACGAGGAAGTCGCCCTGATCCTGGTGCAGGAAGGTTTTTCTACGATCGAGGAAGTCGCGTACGTACCGGCTTCCGAACTCATCGCGATCGACGAGTTCGACGAGGACATCGTCGACGAACTGCGGAGTCGTGCTCGCGACGTGCTGCTCACGCAGGCGATCGTGCAGGAGGAAAAGATCGACGAAGTCGAACCGGCACAAGACCTGCTGGAGCTCGACGGAATGGACAAAGGTCTTGCGTTCACGCTCGCCAGCAACGGCGTCGTTACGCGCGAAGACCTTGCCGAGCTGGCAACCGACGATCTGCTCGAGATCAGTGAGATGGACGAGGAAAACGCCGCCGCGCTGATCATGAAGGCGCGTGCCCACTGGTTTGAGGAAGAGCAGCAGGCGTGATCGCCAGGAATGCGGAGTTGATGTATGGCTGATGTGACAGTTGCACAATTTGCCGAAGTCTTGAAAGTCCCGGTCGACAAGCTGCTGACGCAGCTCGACGAGGCCGGCATCAAGGTAAAAGGGTCTGAAGACACGATCAGCGAGGACGCGAAGCTCGAGCTGCTGTCGCACCTGCGTGGCAAGCACGGTCAGGACGATACCCCTGCGACCGCCGCGGCGCCTCGCCGGATCACGTTGAAGCGCAAGTCTCAGTCGGAGCTCAAGCTATCCGGCTCCCAGGGCCGCTCGCGGACAGTCAACGTCGAGGTGCGCCGCAAGCGCACCTATATCAAGCGTGACGTGCTCGAGAAGCAGGCGCAGGAGGAGCAGGAGGCGCTCGACGCGAAGCGTCGCGAGGAAGAAGCGCGCAAAGAGGCCGAGGTTCGAGAGCAGGAACGCGTTCGCGCCGAAAAGGAAGCGGCGGAAAAGGCCGAGCAGGAAGCGCGCGAGAAAGAAGAGCTGGCGCGCAAGGAAGCCGAGGAGGAAGCTCGCAAAGCGGCCGAGAAGGCCGCTGCCGATGCGGCAGAAGAAAAATCGCGTCTTGAGAAAGCCGAGGCCGATGCCCGCGCTCGTCGTACCAAGGAAAAGGAAAAAGCCAAGCCGAAGCGTCCGGAAACGCGCTACGGCCGCAAGGAGCTGCATGTCGCCGGCGACAAGAGCGGCCGCCGCAAGCGAAAAACGCCGATTCGACGCCGCCCCGTGTCCGTCGGCGGCGATCAGCACGGTTTCGAGCGGCCGACCGCACCGGTCGTCCGCGAGATCGAGATCCCGGAGAGTATTGCGGTCGCCGATCTCGCCAAGCTCATGGCAATCAAGGGCAACGAGGTGGTCAAGGTGCTCTTCAACATGGGCGCCATGGTGACGATCAACCAGGTCATCGATCAGGACACGGCGACTCTGGTCGTCGAAGAACTCGGCCATATCGCGAAGCCGGTGGACTCGGCCGAGATCGACGAGAAGCTCCTCGCTGACGAGCAGCAGGTTGAAGGCGAGGAGATCGATCGCGCACCCGTGGTCACGATCATGGGTCATGTCGACCATGGCAAGACGTCGCTGCTCGACTACATCCGTCACACGAAAGTGGCGGACGGAGAGGCTGGCGGTATCACGCAGCACATCGGCGCTTACTCTGTGTCGACGGACAAAGGCAGGATTTCGTTCCTCGATACGCCGGGACATGCCGCTTTCACGGCCATGCGCGCCCGCGGCGCACAGGCGACGGACATCGTTGTCCTTGTCGTTGCCGCCGATGACGGCGTGATGCCACAGACGATCGAGGCCATTCAGCATTCGAAGGCAGCGGAGGTGCCGCTCGTCGTCGCGATCAACAAGATCGACCGCGAGAACGCGGATTCCGAGCGCGTCAAGAACGAGTTGTCGCAGCACGAGGTCATCCCGGAGGAATGGGGTGGCGAGCAACAATTCATCAATGTCTCGGCGCACACCGGTGAAGGCATCGACGATCTGCTCGATGCGATTCTGCTGCAGGCGGAGGTCATGGACCTCAAGGCGGTTGCGGAAGGGCCCGCGAAGGGCCTCGTCATCGAGTCCAGCCTCGAGAAGGGCCGGGGCGCCGTCGCGACGCTGCTGGTTCAGTCCGGCACGCTCAGGCAGGGCGATATGATCATTGCAGGCGAGGAATACGGCCGCATTCGCAACATGTTCAACGAAACCGGCGCGTCCATCAAGGAAGCCGGTCCGTCGCAGCCGGCCGTCGTGCTCGGTCTGTCGAAAACGCCGAACGCGGGCGACGACTTCCTCGTCGTCAAGAACGAGCGCAAAGCCCGCGAGGTTGCCGAGTTCCGCCAGACCAAGACGCGCGAAGCGAAGCTTGCCCAGCAGCAGGCCTCGAAACTCGACGACATGTTCAACCAGATGAAGGAAGGCGAGCTGTCGACCGTTCCGATCATCATCAAGTCGGACGTCCACGGCAGCGCCGAGGCACTCCGCGACGCGCTGACGAACCTGTCGAACGACGAGGTGAAGGTCAAAGTGCTGGGATCGACCGTCGGCGGTATCACCGAGACGGACGTGAATCTGGCGGCGGCATCCGATGCGTTCATCATCGGCTTCAATGTCCGTGCCGACGCGTCCGCGCGTACGGCGATCAAGGAATCCGGTGTCGATGTTCGCTACTACAGCATCATCTATGAGGCCATCGACGACGTGAAAGCGGCGATCAGCGGCCTGCTGGCGCCTGAGATTCGTGAACAACACGTCGGTCTCGCCGAGGTGAAGGAAGTATTCCGCTCACCAAAGTTTGGTGACATTGCGGGTTGTATCGTCAGCGAAGGTTACGTCAAGCGCTCCAACCCGATTCGTGTCCTGCGCGACAACGTCGTGATCTTCGAGGGCGAGCTCGAATCGCTGCGCCGCTTCAAGGACGACGTCAACGAAGTCCGCTCCGGCACCGAGTGCGGAATCGGCGTGAGAAACTATAACGACGTCAAGGTCGGCGATCAGATCGAGTGCTTCGAACGCGTGGAGGTCGCCCGCACGCTCGAGTAGACGGCGGGTCGGGATTCATGCCACGTGAGTTTTCGAGAAACCAGCGACTGGGAAACCAGGTCCTGCGCACGCTGAACGAGTTGCTGCGTTATGAGACCAAGGACCCGCGTCTTGACGGCGTGTCCGTCACTGCAGTCGACCTGTCGCGGGACCTTAGTGTCGCGCAGGTGTACTACAGCCTGCTGGATCCGAACGGTGATGCCGGTCCGGTCCAGGAAGGATTGGAAAAAGCTGCCGGTTTTCTGCGCGGCAAACTCGGCCGGGCGATCAAGGTTCGGCACGTGCCCGAGCTCCGTTTCGAGCACGACGACAGCGCGGCGGAAGGGCAGCGCATCAGTGACCTCATCGAGGATGCGCTGAACTCCGACACGGCGGGGTAAGTGAATTGGCACGAGGCGCCAAGAGCCGGTACGACGCGGTTGACGGGCTATTATTGTTGAACAAGCCGCCCGGTATGACCTCGAATCGCGCCCTGCAGACGGTTCGCCGGCTGCTGCGTGCGAGGAAGGCCGGGCACACGGGGAGCCTGGACCCGTCGGCGACCGGTATGTTGCCGTTGTGTTTCGGTGAGGCGACCAAGGTCTGTGCCTACTTGCTCGATGCGGACAAAACCTATCGCGTGACGGCGCGCCTTGGCACGGCAACGAACACGGGCGATGCGGACGGCAGCGAGGTGATCCAAACCGCCGGGGTGCCGGACCTGTCGTTCGACGAATGGAAGGCCATCTTGCAGGGGTTCGTGGGTGAATCGATGCAGGTGCCGCCGATGTACTCGGCGTTGAAACGGGACGGCAAGCGGCTGTACGAGCTGGCTCGCAAGGGTGAGACGGTCGAACGCAAGGCCCGGCCGATACGCGTTGACGCGATCGAACTGCTGGAAGCGGCGGGACCGCGACTCGTGTTCCGCGTGACCTGCTCGAAAGGGACTTATGTTCGGACGCTGGTCGAGGATGTCGCCCGCAAGGCCGGTACGTTCGGGCATACCACGAGGCTGCACCGGGAATCCGTCGGGCCTTTCAGGTCCGAGGACATGCAGGA
>JANQGP010000117.1 GCA_028277265.1 Woeseiaceae bacterium
CAGCCCGCCGGCTCGACGAGCTCGACCGGGTAGACATCGTCGACCGTCGCTTCGACGGGCACGACACCGGTGTCTTTCAGCGGAGCACCCGTCAACGAGGCTACGTCGCGCGCGACGCCGAGCATGCTGAAGCAGTCGCCCCGGTTGGGCGTCAGGTCGACGTCGATGACGGCGTCGGGCAATTGCAGGAATTCGATCAACGGTTGACCGACTGCAGCCTCCGCCGGGAGGTCCATGATGCCGTCCGCGTCGTCGCCGAGACCGATCTCTTTGGCCGAGCACAGCATGCCATTCGAGACGACACCTCGAATCTTCGCCTTACGAAGCTTCATCCCGTTCGGCAGCGTCACACCGGACCTGGCCAGCGGCGTCTTCATGCCGGCGCGAACATTCGGCGCACCGCACACGATGTCGAGCAGGTCGTCGCCGTCCGAGACTTTGCAGACGCTGAGCTTGTCGGCATCCGGGTGCTTACCGCATTCAATGACTTCCGCCACGATCACGGATTCGATGCCGGCACCCTCGATATCGACACTGTCGACCTCGTGGCCAAGCATCGTTAGTTCGTGGGCGAGCTCGCCGGTATCCATGGCAGGATCGACCCATTCGCGAAGCCAGGACTCTGCAATCTTCATCGTGACTACCTGAACTGCCGCAGGAAACGAAGGTCGTTTTCAAAGAACGTGCGCAGGTCGGTGACGCCGTAACGCAGCATTGCCAGACGTTCGATACCCATACCGAACGCGTAGCCCGTGTACCTTTCCGAGTCCACGCCGGCGGCATCGAGAACGTTGGGATGCACCATGCCGCAGCCGAGGATCTCGAGCCATTTTCCTTCGCCCCATTCCACGTCTACCTCGGCCGAGGGCTCCGTGAAAGGAAAGTAGCTGGGCCGGAACCGCAGCTTCGCCTTGCGTTCGAAAAAGGCCTCGACGAACTGATGCAGAACGGCCTTGAGATGCGCGAAGCTCACGCCCTCGTCGACGACCAGGCCTTCGACCTGGTGGAACATCGGCGTATGCGTCTGGTCCGAGTCGCACCGATAGACGCGACCCGGGGCGATGATCTTGATCGGCGCCCCCTCCTCCACCATCGAGCGAATCTGCACGGGCGACGTATGCGTCCGCAACAGCTTGCCACCCGGAAAATAGAACGTATCGTGCATCGCACGAGCCGGATGGTTATCCGGGATGTTCAGCGCCGTGAAGTTGTGGAAGTCATCTTCTATTTCCGGCCCGGAGCGCACCCCGAAACCGGCGTTTCGGAAGATCTTCTCGATTTTCAAAGCGGCGCGCGTTACCGGGTGGAAACCGCCGATCGAATGCCCTCGTCCGGGCAATGTCACATCGACGGCGTCCGCCGCCAATCGCGCTTCCATTGCGGCGGTTTCGAGCGCTTCACGTCGCGCGTTGAGGGCCTGGAGCACGGTCTGCTTGGCCTGGTTGATCTCCTGGCCGGCCGCCGATCTCTCTTCGGGCGCCAGTTGTCCCAGCGTCTTCAGGCGAGCGGTGATCTCACCCTTCTTCCCGAGGTAAGTCACCCGGACCGCATCGAGCGCGGCAAGGTCTGCAGCTGCATCGATCTCGGACGCAGCCTTCGATACGAGGTCGCTCAGGGAGGTCATGGTTCAGCGAACTCGCCCCGGCCGGCCAGAAAAACCCGCCGGGGCGCAGAACTCAGGATGCAGCTGGTTGTTCGAGACCCGCCTTCGCGGCTTCGGCGATCGCGCCGAAACCTTCCGGGTCATGAACGGCGATGTCGGCAAGGACCTTGCGATCGACGTCTATCTCGGCCTTCTTGAGACCGTTGATCAGGCGACTGTACGACAGGCCATGCAGGCGCGCAGCCGCGTTGATGCGCGTGATCCAGAGTTGCCGGAACTGGCGCTTGCGCTGCCGACGATCGCGGTAGGCGTACTGGCCTGCCTTGATGACGGCCTGCTTGGCCGTCTTGTAGAGTTTGCTACGTGCGCCGTAATAGCCCTTCGCCTTGCTGAGGACTTTCTTATGACGCGCTTTGGCGGTAACGCCACGTTTTACTCGTGCCATGTCTCAATCTCCTCTCAGCTGTAAGGCAGCATGCGCTTGACCGCTTTCACGTCGGCATCCGCAACCTGCAGCGTATTGCCGAGCTGGCGCTTACGCTTGGACTTCTTCTTCGTGAGAATGTGATTGAGATGGGACTGCGAGCGTTTGTAGCCGCCCTTGCCCGTCTTGCTGAAGCGCTTGGCAGCGCCGCGGTTGGTCTTCATCTTTGACATTGTCGTTCCTTCTGGCCTTGCAACGTACCCGTACGGGCCGCGACAGGCGGATTAATGGCCCAACTACGGGCCGTTACTCTCTTTTGCCGGTCCGCGGCAGGCGCCTAGTGCTTCTTCGGCGCTATCACCATGACCATCTGCCGACCTTCCATTTGCGGCATCTGCTCGACCGAACCGTATTCTTCGAGGTCATCTCTGACCCGTGCCAGGAGCTTCGCACCGAGTTCCTTGTGCGCCATCTCCCGGCCCCTGAATCTCAGGGTGACTTTCGTTTTGTCACCGTGTTCCAGAAACTGCACCAGCTTCTTCAGCTTGATCTGGTAGTCCCCTTCGTCCGTCCCCGGACGGAACTTGATTTCCTTGACGTGAACCTGTTTTTGCTTGCGTTTCGCAGACTGATTTTTCTTGTTCTGCTCGAACAAGTACTTGCCAAAATCCATGATTCGGC
>JANQGP010000128.1 GCA_028277265.1 Woeseiaceae bacterium
AGTCGGGCAGACCGCCGTCGTCGGCGACGATTCGCGAGCCGCCGCCGAACGGTGTGATCGTCGACTCGGGGTTCTCGGCCGCGAACTCCCAGGCGCCGCTCGTATAGCGCACCATCGTCTGGCGGCCGAACGTCGTGCTCTCGCTGGGACCGATGAAGTCGAGGGCCTCCGGCAGTGCGCCGACATCCTGGAACGTCGTCCAGGTCTGGCCGAACAACCAGTTGTTGTACTTGAAGAAGGCGTGGCGCATGCGCGGGTTGTAGGAGTTGCTGATGCGCTCGTTGCCGCCGGGACTCAGGAAGAAGTCGAACTCGACGTAGGTGCTGAGTTTGTCCCCGTTGTCCAGGTTGTGATCGCTCTTGAAGTGTATGCGCGACTCACGGGCCTGGAAGCTCACGTCCGGCCCCTCACCGGATGTACCTCCGACCGGAATCGTTGCCGGAATGTAGAACTGCGTCCCCGCGCTGCTGGGCGCCAGGTCGCCGTCACTGTAGTCGCTCCACATCGAGTCGAACTTGATGTACCCGCCGAACGCATACGAGTGACTCGATCCGGATTTCGGCGGCATCGGCTTCGCGGCGGGGGCCGGCGCGGGCGCCGCACTCGTCTTTTCGTCGAGCAGCTGCTGCAACATGGCCTCGAGTTCGGCGACACGCGCTTCGAGAGCGGCGACGTCCGTGTCCTGCGCCGTGACCGGGCCGGCGGCGGCCAGCAGTGCTACGGCCACGCCGGCGGAAAGAGCATGTAGTTTTGACCTTGTCATTGGATTCCCCCAGATACGGAGTGTTGTACAGGCATTCGCAGTCTCGGTGACCGCTCGCGTCGAGGCTATTATCCAATAGTCGAATCCGGTTTCGCGTTAGACGAAGGTCTAGCAGCCTGCTGCTGCAGGGCTGCCGTACCCCGGGGAGATTAGGGGCACTGTTTGCGGTAGTCTTGGCGGGGGGAGGAACGAACGCTGACGGACGCAAGCACATTCATCGTTGCAGACGATCACCCGCTGTTTCGCGAAGCGCTGATCCACGCTATCGGCAATTGCGTAAGCGGGGCGCACATTGTCGAGGCGGACAGTCTGGACACACTGCAGGTCGTGGTCGAGGAGAACGCCGACGCCGACCTGCTGTTCCTTGACCTGAACATGCCCGGCGTCAGCGGCTTCTCGGCGCTGGCCTGGATTCGCAGCAATCACGCGTCGCTGCCCACGGTCATCGTGTCGGCGGCCGACGACCCGGCCATCATTCGGCGATCGATCCAGCACGGCGCAAGCGGCTTCATTCCCAAGTCGTCGCCGATCGGCACGCTCGAAGCCGGTATTCGCGCAGTGCTCGACGGCGAGGTATGGGTTCCGGAGGGCATCGATCTGCGCGACGACCGCCTCGACAGCGAGGAGGCGAAGATCGCTATGGCACTGAGTTCGCTGACACCTCACCAGTTCCGCGTGCTGATGATGCTCGGCGAAGGCCTGCTCAACAAGCAAATCGCCTTCCAGTTGGGCGTGTCCGAGGCGACGATCAAGGCGCACGTTACGGCGGTTCTGCGCAAGATGAACGTCAACAACCGCACGCAGGCCGTATTGGCCGTTCAGCAGCTGCGGATCAGCGCGCCGTCATTGCTGGATTCAGGATCAGGCGGCGACGCGGCGACTTAGGATTCGATTGATCAGCGCGCGAAGCGCCGCGGGTTTGACCGGTTTGTTCAGCAGCGTATGGCCCGTTGCGCGGACCTGTTCCGCAACCTCGTCCGAGTGATCCGCGGTCAGGATCGCCGCCGGCAGGTCGGTGCCGGCAGCGTCCCGCAGTGCGGCTATTACTTCGAGACCGGTCTCGTCGTCGAGGTGATAGTCGACGAGCAGCAGTGCCGGCCATTGGCCCATTTCGGCGTGCACGCGATCCATCGCCGCGAGCGCACCTTGACGGCCGGTTGCGACGACGGGTGCGGCGCCCCACCGCGCAAGCAGACCCTGCATGCCGTCGAGAATCTCGCGCTCGTTGTCGATGCAGAGAATGACCTGTCCGTCGATCGAAGCGCTCGAGCCCGGCGCCGGCGCGCCCGAAACAGCGGCGGAGGCGCCGTCACCCGATGCGCGCGGTACGATGACCTCGAAGCAGCTGCCTTTGCCGAGTTCCGATCGCAGCAGGATTTCGTGCCCGAGCAACCGTGCAATGCGGTCGACGATCGCGAGACCCAGGCCCAGGCCGCGTTTGGTCTGTTCGGCGCCGTCCGAGAGGCGATGGAATTCCTCGAATACCGCTTTCTGGTCGGTGTCAGCAATCCCAACGCCCGTATCGATCACCTGAAGCGCGACGTCCTCGCCACGACGGCGGCAGCCGACCAGCACTCCGCCCGTTCGTGTATAACGCCGCGCATTGCTGACGAAATTCTGCAGGATGCGACGCAACAGGGCCGGATCCGAGTGCACGACCAGTCTTGTCGATGCAAAGCGCAGGTCAAGCCCCTGCTCCTCGAACGTTTGCGAGAACTGCGTGTCCAGCGCATTGAACATCTGCGCGACCCGGATGTCCTCGCGTTTCGGCTCGGGCGCCGCCGTATCCAGCCTCGAAATATCGAGCAATGCGCTGAGCAGGTCCTCGACGCTGAGCAGGCCGTTCTCGACGCGCGTCACAAGCCGGCTCTGTTCGTCCGTCATCTCCTCCCGATGCTCTATGAGCAGGGCGGCGAACAGCTTCGCTGCGTTGAGTGGCTGGAGCAGGTCATGAGCGGCGGCCGCGAGAAAGCGCGTCTTGGATGCGTTGGCGTCTTCGGCCTCGGCTTTCGCCCCGCGCAGCGCATGCATCGTCGATTCGAGTTCCGCGGTACGATCCGCCACGCGCTGCTCGAGCATTTCCTTTGCTTCGACGAGCATGTTCTCCGCATTCTTGAAGTCCGTGATGTCGGTATAGGTCGTGACGAACCCGCCATCGGGCATTGGCTGGCCGCGAATCTCGATCACCTTGCCATCGATGAAGCGGCTCTCGTATCGATAGGCGGTGCCATCCCGAAGGTGTTTCATGCGCTTCGCGACAGCCTCTTCGACGTCGACATCGCCGAACCGCCCGAGTTCGGCGTTGTAGCGAATCAGGTTCTCCACCGACTCGCCGACGTGGACCATGCCGTCCGGATAATCCATGAGTTCGAGGTAGCGGCTGTTCCAGCCGATCAGACGCTGGTCCGTACCGACCACGCTGACGCCCTGGGTGATGTTCTCGAGGGTCGCCTCGGTGAGTTGCCGGTTGAAGCGCACGGCGTTCGAGGTTTCATCGAGCAACAGGACGACGTCGCCGATCTCCATGCCGGTCTTGCGCAGGGCCGTCGTGATCACAACGCGTGCGGACGCGGCTCCTATTGCACCGGCGAGCAGCCGTTCGGTGAATTGCAGCAGGCGGCGATCGGCCGTCAGGGACGGCGCGACGTCGAGATTCTCCTGTTCGGCGAAATCGGCGAACGATCTCGCGGCATGCGCCTCGCCGAGGAAACGGTCGGCCAGCGCGCGCAAATCACCGTTGGTCAGGTCCGCGGCCGCGGCCGACGGTGGGGCCCCGCTGCCGCGCATGACCGGACTCGCGAACGCGCGGGCCTGGATCTTTTCGATCATCGTCTGGCGGGTCAGCAGCGAGACCGCAACGAAGACCGCGACATTGCCACACAGCGACCATGCAACGCCGTGCGTCAGCGGATTCAACGACGCATCGAACACCAGCGCTTCGGGCCGCAGCCAGGAAATGCCGAAGAGACCATCGTCGATGAACGTCCCGCTGAAGACGCCGGATCGCGCCAGGGTAGGCAGAAAGAGCGTGTATGCCCAGAGACTGAAGCCCGTGACCAGCCCGGCGAACGCGCCGAGTCGTGTCGACCGTTGCCAGTAGAGGCCGAGCACGATGAGCGGCATGAACTGTGCGGCTGCAGCGAACGACAGGAGGCCCATACTGGCCAGGGCCGCCGATTCGTCGAGCGCGCGGTAGTAGAAATAGGCAAGCACGAGGATTACCGCAATCGCGATTCGGCGTATCTGCAAGAGCAGGCGCGAATAGTCCGTGCGTTCCGAGAGACCGAGCGGTTTGATGCGCAGTAGTGCCGGCATCACCAGTTCGTTGCTGACCATCGTCGACAGCGCGACACAGGCAACGATTACCATGCCGGTCGCGGCGGAGAACCCGCCCAGGAACGCGAGGACGGTCAACCAGTGCTGGCCGCTCTCCATCGGGAGGGCAAGCACGAACGTATCGCCCGAGAACATGCCGGCCGGCAACAGCTTCAGTCCGGCAAGCGTAATCGGAATGATGAACACGCTGAAGATCAGGAGATAGAGCGGAAAGGCCCAGCGGGCGGTATCGAGCTTTGCGTCCTTGTGCGCCTCGACGATTGCGACGTGAAACTGTCGCGGCAGACAGAAGATTGCCGCGCTCGCGAGAATCAGCTGCGTAATGAACGTGTCGGGCAGCCGCTCGAAATGGAACACGGTCCCGGCGCGTGCCGCCGTTGCGGTTACTTCCCCACCCGTCCCCTGCAGCAGAACGATCGCGAACGCGCCGACCGCCACGAACGCCAGGAGCTTGACCACGGACTCGAACGCGATCGCGATCATCATGCCCTCGTGGTGCTCCGTCACGTCGATCTTGCGTGTACCGAACAGGATCGTGAAACCGGCAAGCGCGGCGGCTACGATCAGTGCCGTGTCGTATTCGGCTCCGCCCGTCACCGAGTAATTCGAGACGACGCTGAATCCGCCGACGATTGCCTTGAGCTGCAGCGCGATGTACGGGACCGAACCGATCGTAGCAATGACGGTGACCAATGCGGCCAGGCTTTGTGCCTTGCCGTAGCGCGCGGCGATGAAATCGGCGATCGACGTCAGGTTTTGCCTCTTGCTGATCGCGACGATGCGCCGAATCAATGGCCAGCCAAACAGGATGACCAGCATCGGGCCGATGTAGATGGGCAGGTAACCCCAGCCGCTCTGTGCCGCACTGCCGACGGCGCCGTAGAAGGTCCATGACGTGCAGTAGACCGCGAGCGTCAGGCTGTAGATGAGCGACCGGCTGAACGATGAGAACCGGCTTTGCTCGACGTTGTCGCCCCAATACGCAATCGCGAACAGGACAATCACGTAGCCGAGCGACAGCACCAGCAGCACCCACCAGTTGATCACGTCAGACGTCCCCCCGTGTTGTCGTTCTCGCGGCAGTCTACTACTAACGTCGAATGCCCGCGACATAGGCCCTTTGCTAGATTCGTCGGCATATCAAACAAGAAAGCACCCGCTGACAAGGGGAAACACATGTCCAAAAACAGCAGCTACTGGAGCGCGAATCTGAAGCTGGTCGGCCTTTGCATGGCCATCTGGTTCGTCGTTTCGTACCTGTTCGGGATCATTCTCGTCGAGCCGCTGAACAACGTTTCGATCGGCGGCTACAAGCTCGGGTTCTGGTTCGCCCAACAGGGGTCGATCTACGTGTTCGTCGCGTTGATCTTTTTCTATGCCAACCGCATGGGCAAGCTCGACAGAGAGCACGACGTCCATGAAGACGACGACTAGGAGACGGCCATGTCACTGCAAGCTATGACCTATATCGTCGTCGGCTTCACGTTCGCGCTGTACATCGGCATTGCGATCTGGGCGCGGGCCGGTTCGACGAAGGACTTTTACGTCGCGGGCGGCGGCGTCAACCCGGTTGCCAACGGTATGGCGACGGCGGCCGACTGGATGTCGGCGGCGTCGTTCATTTCGATGGCGGGCCTGATCGCGTTCATGGGGTACGGCGGTTCCGTGTTCCTGATGGGCTGGACAGGCGGTTACGTACTGCTCGCGATGCTGCTTGCGCCCTACCTGCGAAAATTCGGCAAGTTCACGGTTCCCGAGTTCATCGGCGATCGCTATTACTCGAAGGCGGCGCGCATCGTCGCCGTGGTCTGCCTGATCGTCGCGTCGGTGACCTACGTCATCGGGCAGATGAAAGGCATCGGCGTCGCGTTCTCGCGTTTCCTCGAGGTCGACTACGACATCGGACTCTCGATCGGCATGGGTATCGTCTTCATCTACGCCGTCATGGGCGGCATGAAAGGCATCACGTACACGCAGATCGCACAGTATTGCGTACTGATTCTCGCGTACACGATCCCCGCGATCTTCATTTCACTGAGCCTGACGGGCAACCCGATCCCGCAGCTCGGTCTCGGCTCGACGATGGCCGGCACCGATGTCTTCCTGCTCGACCGCCTCGACCAGGTGCTGCGGGACCTCGGCTTCCTCGAGTACACGACCAACGTCAGGCTGAGCCTGACCAACATGTTCATGTACACGATGTCGCTGATGATCGGTACGGCCGGCCTGCCGCACGTGATCATTCGCTTCTTCACGGTACCGAAAGTCAAGGATGCCCGCAGTTCGGCCGGCTGGGCGCTCGTGTTCATCGCGATTCTCTACACGACGGCACCGTCCGTCGCCGCCATGGCGCGCCTGAACCTGATCGAGACGATCGAGCCGACACCGGGCGAGTACATGGTCTACGACGAACGGCCGGACTGGATTCGTAACTGGGAAGCCACCGGTTTGCTGGCGTTCGAAGACAAGAATAACGATGGCCGCATCGTGTACAGCGCCGATGCCGAGACCAACGAGATGACCAAGGTCGACCGCGATATCATGGTTCTCGCGAACCCGGAAATCGCCGGGCTGCCGAACTGGGTGATCGCGCTCGTCGCGGCAGGCGGTCTCGCGGCGGCACTCTCAACGGCTGCCGGACTGCTCCTCGCGATATCCTCGGCCATCTCGCACGATTTGCTGAAAGGCGTGTTCAAACCCGAGATCACGGAGAAACAGGAACTGCTCGCCAGTCGCATCGCGATGGCCGGCGCGATCCTGTTGGCCGGCTACCTCGGATTCAATCCACCGGATTTCGCCGCAGGAACTGTCGCACTCGCATTCGGCCTCGCGGCATCGTCGATCTTCCCCGCGCTGATGATGGGCATCTTCTACAAGCGCATGAACAAGGAAGGCGCGATCGCCGGCATGATCGCGGGTCTCGGCGTCACGCTGTTCTACGTGTTCCAGCATAAAGGCATCATGTTCATCGCGAGCACGGCCTTCCTGGGCGACTTGTCGCCGAACTGGTTCCTCGGCATCGAGCCGAACGCCTTCGGCGCCGTTGGTGCCATCGTCAACTTCGCCGTCGCCTTCGTGGTCGCGAAACTGACGGCCGCACCGCCGAAGGAAATCATGGATCTCGTCGAACACATTCGCGTACCGGCCGGCGCCGGCGCCGCTTCGGCTCACTAGTCCCATTGAAATCGATACTCGGGGGGTCGTTCCGACCCCCCTTTTTTGCCTGCGATAGACTACGAGGATGTTCAAGAACAAACATGTGGTCATCGCGATGCTCGTCGCGCCCGTCCTCGCCATCATGGCCTGGTTCGCCGTCGACTACTTCGTCGGCGAACGGCCGCACGCCGCGACGCCCGGTTCCACCTATACGTTGGTCGCCAAATCCAATTGCCGCTACGCCAGCGGGCAGTGCGACCTCGAAAACGCCGACTTCAAACTCAGCATTCGCCCGGGCATGGTGTCGGCCAGTTCGATCGCACTGACCCTGAGCGCCTCGCACGAACTTCAGAGCGCGGCCATGGGCCTCGTCGACGGCGATGACACGCGGCCGCCCGCGCCGATGACGCGCACGAACGACACAGGAACCGAATGGCAGGCCCTGTTGCCGAGCCCGGCCTCGGACGACGCAAGCATTCGCGTTGCGGTTAGGGCCAACGATGCGACCTGGTACGCCGAGGTGCCCGTTGTATTCCTTCAGGTCCAGGAATGAGATTTTATCTATTTAGAACAGATAGTTAGCTTCGACCTCGGGCTGAATACTGTATATAATAACAGGTATTTTCGATCACCCTTTTCCGTCCCGCATCAAGCGGGCGAGGAGCCTGTTATGCAGCCCGCCAATCCCGATCTGGTTCCCATTGAAGAAATCGAGCGCAATATCGAGCGACACTGTATTACGCATCAACCGTGCCACCTAGGCGTTGCTGGTACTGATTCGCGAGTTCGATGAACGCGCCGGGTTCGTGAAGTGGGGGCAGGACAGCACCACGGCGTGGCTCGAGTGGCGCTGCGACTTCGCGGCAAATACGGCGCGCGAAAAGGTCCGGGTAGCACGTGCGTTGAAGGAGTTACCCCGAATGTCCGCCGAATTCGCATCGGGCGCCCTGTCCTACTCGAAGGTCCGGGCAATGACGCGAGTAGCGACGCAAGCCAATGAGGCAGAGCTGATAGCGTTTGCATTACGTCACTCAGCCAGCCACGTGGCGCAACGCTGTCGCGAGATGCGAATGGCGATGCCGGACTCGGCCGGCGTGGCCGAGAGAGCCTTCGCGAATCGTTGCCTGCGAATCAAGCACAATCGCGACCGCGGTGTAGTGACGGTCACCGTGGAACTACCGACGGAAGCCGGAGAACTCATAGAGAAAGC
>JANQGP010000164.1 GCA_028277265.1 Woeseiaceae bacterium
AGTAGCGCGAGCGCATCCTTTACCCACGCGTAACTCGGCATAGTCGGCATCGCGTTCCCAGCGCAGGGCGAGCTCGTCCTGCGGGCATTCTGCGAGCGAGAACGTCCCGTCGAAAACGGCCAGTGTGTTGCGCAATCGAACGAGCGCCATGAGCTGGACCACCACGGGCTTCTCGAGCGCCGCGGCGACTTCGTCATCCGAGTAGATATGGCGATTGATGTCCCGCCCGACCCCCGAACGCTCGACCAGTTCCATGTCGTTGTGGCCGGCGAGCAATCCCACGTAGTACACCTGGGGCGTGCCCGGCACGAAAAACTGGATCGCCCTGGCGATCAGGTAGGCGGCGTCATCGCGGCCGAGGGCGTCGTAGTAGGTGGAGTTGACCTGGTAGATATCGAGGTTCGACGCGGCGTTACCGCTTGCGCGGCGGCTTTGCCCGCCGGTCTTCTCGTGAATCGTGTCGACGAGCGCGTCGACCTCGTCATCGGACAACAGTCCCTCGAGGTCGCCCTGTCGCGCGACGTCGTGAATGCCGATGCCGTCGTGCGTATCCAGCACCGTCACGCAATTGCGCGGTGCGACGGCCAGCCAGCGCTTGAGCGCGCCGAAGTCCGACGTGTACAGCGAATGCAGGACGAGCGGCGGCAGGGCGAAGTCGTAGACCCGACCGACCGACGCTGCGATGGCGATCTGCGTCTGGTAGTGCGAGTGAATCTCGACGAGGGTCTGCATACCGAGCTCGCCGGCCCGCGCCGACAGTGCCCCGATGAAGTCGAAGGTCTCCGGCAACATGAAACAGGACGTCCCGCGGCGCTTGATGGCATAACCGGCCGCGTCGAGGCGAATTTCGCGTACGCCCGCCTCGGCGAAGGTCTCGAGGATCGAGTCGAGGTAGGCCTTGCCCTTGTCGCTCTCGACGTTGATGTCCAGTTGCTTGGGACTGAACGTCGTCCAGAAATCGACGCTCGTACCGTCATCCAGGGCAATCGTCGTAAACGGCCGGCCCGGTCGCGGGCGGTAGAGGCGCGCGATGTCTTCGGACCAGTCTCGCCCGTCTCCCGACGGCGGAAATACGTCGTCCTTCTTGATGAACAGCGTCCAGAAGTCCGATGCCCGGCCGTGACGCCGCACGTCGTGAAACTGCGTCGAGTCGGCCGACACGTGGTTGACGATCAGGTCGGCCATGACGTCGTATTCCGACGCTATCGCCCGGACGTCGTCCCAGGTACCGAGCCGCGGATCGACGCGTCGATGGTCGATCGGATCGAAGCCGGCGTCCGCACCGTCGATCGGATCGAAAAACGGGAGAATATGGACGCCACCGAACAAACCCCTGAACTCGTTACGGAGCAACGAGTGGAGCCCGCCCAGGTCGCCGCCGAGACGGTCGGCGTAGTTAATTAGCTGGACAGCATTACCCATGTGCGCGTTTTGCCTCGCCGAGTCCAATTCGCGGGTGAAGGCCGCGCGACGCGGATCGCTGTCGATCCGTGTCGCGCCTTTGCCGGTGCGGATTGGGAGGGCTGCCTCGTCAGAGGAACGAGGCGCCATCTAACGCTGCTCAGAAAAAGTCGTACTGCAAACTGACCGAGGCGGTCCGGCCGTTGATCGACCGGAGGCGGACAAAATCTCCCACGTCGGCCGAACCTTCCTCGCCCTCGGTAAACCCGTCCTCGTCGAACAGGTTGTTCGCATTGACACTGACGCTGAAGTTGTCGTTGACGTACCAGTTCGCGAACAGGTTGGCGACGACGTAGCTGTCGAACTTGAGGTCGTTGTTGTCCTGAACGTAGACCTCGTCCGTTCCGACGAAGTTGACGCCCACTTCCCAGTCGTCCGTGGCATACGACGGCGTGATGTTGAAGATGTAGTCTGCCTGGCGACGCGGTGTGTTGCCGATGTTTTCACCGCTCCCCGTGTTGACGATTTCCGCGTCGGTAAACGTCATGCTGCCACGAATGCCGAATCCGTTGCCGAAGTCGTAGTCGCCCTCGATTTCGACGCCCGACGATTCGTAGGAGTTCTGCAGGAACTCCTGCGTGGTGACTTCGAAGGCGCGTTCCTCATCCGTGTCGGCGTCGAAGTAAGTGACGTAGAGCGAGCCGTCGTCGAACTGCCATTTAACGCCGACTTCCGCCTGGCTGATCTCCGCGTAACCCGCACCGTCGTCCAGCGTGCCGTCGCCGTTGAGGTTGCCGGTAATGCGATCCGGCGCGGCAAGGCCTCCGCCTTCGGAATAGTTCACGAACAAGGCGACCGAGTCCGTGGCGGCGTAGTTGGCGCCGATCGACCAGGAATCGAAGTCCTGGTCGTAGTTGTACGGGCTCGATGGGCCGATCGTCGGGACTTCCTGCTCGTTGGCACCTATCTGTCCGTCGCCGTTGACGTCGAGCGGAACGAGTACCGCGCCCTCTGCGAACGTACCGCTTACGTCGTAATCGTTCTGCCGGTAGCTGACGTCCCAACCGAGGCGATCACCGATCGTCCCGCTCAATGCGAGGTAGGGCGCAAACGCTTCGACTTCGTAGTCGTAGAGGCGCGTACAGCAATTACCCCACGTCGGGTTGCCGTAAAGCACGCCGCCGACGGAATCGCCGGTGTTGTACGGCGTGCGATTGGCGTCCAGCAAACGGTAGTACTCGTTGAAGTTCCAGACCGTCGTGATGTCCTGATCCATCATCGCGAGACCGGCCGTTGCAGTAAACGTCTCCAGCTCAGCCGTGACCGTCAGCTCGGTGTTGCTGTTGTCGAGATTGTCCAGTTTGGTGTTGAAGTAGTGAATCTGGACGGACGGGCCGTTGGTCGGGTCATCGAACGCGATGGCCGCGAACGGCGACGCGAAGTTGCCTTCGATCGCTGCCGTGCGATGTCTCAGGCCGACGGAGATGATGTCGGTCACGTCGTAGTCCGCCACGACCGCGAACGACGTCATCTCGGCTTCGAAACCCTCGTCAACGCATTCGACGGCGTCGTTCTGCCGCGGAGCGCAGTCGGTGAAGCCTTCCAGGAGCGTGCCGTCGGCGAAGTCGACACCCACTTCGCTGAAACCGCCGCCGTTGTACTGCGCCGGGAACGGCAGGTACGTCGGTACCACGTCGTCAAGGCGCTTGAAATGGAACTTCACCGAGCCTCGATCGAACTTGCGCGCGAGCGTTGCTTTCAGCTGGTAGCCCTCCTCGACATCCGTCGCGGAGTCGCGCGGGCCCTCGCCCGTACGGAAGAACCCGCCGACATGGTAGGTCCAGTCATTGGCCAGGTCGCCGCCGTACTCGGCATCGAGGCGCAGCGAATCGTAGTCCAGACCGCTCGTGATCCCG
Organism: Woeseiaceae bacterium; assembly: GCA_028277265.1. Classification (GTDB taxonomy): domain Bacteria; phylum Pseudomonadota; class Gammaproteobacteria; order Steroidobacterales; family Woeseiaceae; genus UBA1847. The sequence goes on from JANQGP010000164.1 coordinate 3,318, forward strand.
ACCGAGCCACCTTCCTGGGA
>JANQGP010000208.1 GCA_028277265.1 Woeseiaceae bacterium
GGGTGGCCCAATTTCTGTTTACTGGCGCGCCCGACAGGATTCGAACCTGTGACCCCTGCCTTCGGAGGGCAGTACTCTATCCAGCTGAGCTACGGGCGCATTTCCTCGGGCGCGTAGTCTACCGCAAGTGATGCGCCGCGGACACTCGGTACGGGCTCGCCGTCGAGAAGGCCCCGAAAGTGGGCTTTCATGCCTCCGATTCGCGTCGCGGCATAAGTACCGTGTAGTCGAAATCGAGCACGACCTCGGGTTCGTACTTGCCGTCCGTCATCTTGTAGGGGAAGTCGTGACAGGGGCGATCCTTGGTCGCGACCGTGCGTACGCGTAGCGCGCCGACACCCGGATGCCCGGCGAGCGTCAGTTTGTCGAGGATTTCGGACCAGGCGTAGACCGTGTCGCCTGCGAACGTCGGGGCAGAGTGTGTCCCTGCGTTGATCGCGACCATCGTCTGCGCGTTGGCGAGCCCGTTGAACGACAGCGACCGGGCCACGCTGATCAGGTAACCGCCGTAGACGATCCGACGGCCAAAGCGCCCGTCGCGTTCGACGTGTTGATTGAAGTGCACGCGGGCCGTGTTCTGGAACAGCCTGCATGCCGTCATGTGATCGGACTCCTCGACCGTGATGCCGTCGACATGATCGACACGCTCGCCAACGCGGTAGTCGTCCCACAGAAACTCGCTGCCGGCGGCCGTGCAATCGTAGTCCTTCGGTGACGACCACGGCACGACGAGATCGTCCGCCGGCACGGCGTCTTCGAGATCGGGCACGACCGTATCCGGGGCCGGCGCATCGACGTCGCGTTTCGGCACCATTACCCAGCGGTCGAAGACCATCACGGTTTCATCGTGCTGGTTGATACCCTCCGAGTGCACGTAGACGACGCCGGTCTTGCCGTTGCGGTTCTGCTTGAGACCCGTCACGCGCGTGGTCACCGACAGCGTATCGCCCGCAAAGACCGGCTTGCCGAAGCGGCCGCCGGCATAGCCCAGGTTCGCGATCGCATTGAGCGATACATCCGGCACGGTCCTGCCGAACACCATGTGGAACGCCAGCACGCTGTCCACCGGCGTACGCTCGAAGCCGAGCGAGCGGGCAAAGGTGGACGCGGAATGCAGTGCGAAGCGCGGACCGAACAGCCCCTGGTAGACGGCGACGTCGCCTTCGGTCACCGTCCGCGGTGTCGCGTGGCGAATCTCCTGCCCGACGCTGAAGTCCTCGAAATAGTTGCCGCCGCGGGTCTTGGAGTCCATCACACTCAGAGCCCGTAAGCTTCGGCAAGATCGGCGTCCTTCTCCGCCACGAGCCGCGCGAGGTCGACCATGACCTTGGCCTGCTTCCACGTCGCGTCGTCCTGCATCTTGCCGTCCAGCATCGCGACGCCGGCGCCGTCGGGCATCAGTTCGAGGATGCGCTTCGCGAACAACACCTCATCGACGTCGGGGCTGAACACGCGCTTCGCAATTGCGATCTGGTTCGGCGCGAGCGACCACGCACCGGAGCAGCCCATCAGGAACGCGTTGCGGAACTGTGCCTCGCAGCCGGCCTCGTCACGGATATCGCCGAACGGACCATAGAATGCGCCGAGCCCGTGGGCCGCACAGGCATCGACCATTTTGCCCAGCGTGTAGTGCCACAGGTCCTGCTGATGGAAAGCACGTTCCTCATCCACTTCCGACGAATCCGACGGGTCCGCGAGCACACCGTAGCTCGGATGGCCGCCGCCGACGCGTGTCGTCTTCATCTTGCGCGACGCGGCGAGATCGGCCGGACCGAGGCTCATGCCGTGCATGCGCGGGCTTGCGCCCGCGATCGCCTCGACGTTGTTCACGCCCTGCGCCGTCTCGAGCAGCGCGTGAAGAAGTATCGGTTTGCCGATGCCATGACGCGCCTCGAGCTGCGCGAGAAACTGGTCGGCAAAATGTATATCCCATGCCCCCTCGACTTTCGGGATCATGATTGCGTCGAGCCTGTCACCCACCGCGGCAACGATCTCCGTAACGTCATCGAGGAACCACGGGCTGTTCAGTGCGTTGACGCGCACCCAAATCCCCGTGTTGTCAGCGTCGATGTTGTTGACGACTTCGACAAACCCGTTGCGCGCATCCTCTTTGGACTCGACCGGGATCGCGTCCTCGAGATTGCCGCAGAGCACGTCAACGTCGCGCGCAATCGCCGGTGCCTTGGCGCGGATCTTCTCGATGTGTGGCGGCAGGAAATGAATCATGCGCTCCGGGCGGACCGGCAGGGTACGGAACGGCTCCGGTGCGCCGATCGCAAGTGGTTTGTAGAAGTCAATGGGTAATCGGGTCATGGGTACTCCAAAGATCAGGGGAGACGCTGGCCGGCCGACGCGACGATGGCTTCGTCGTGCAGGCGCCCCACCTCGGTTGACGACAGGCCGAGAACATCGAGCAGGATCTCGTCGGTGTGCTCGCCAAGCGCAGGCGCGCGGGCGGCGGGCCGCCTCGGCAACGCTCCGAACTCGAGCGGCGCCCCCGGCACGAGGTACTCGCCGACGCCCGGGTGTTCGACCCGCTCGAACATCGGGTTGTCCGTCGAGCAATCCGGATCGACGGCAAGCGTCTCGCTCAGCTTTCGATACGGACCCCAGGAAACCCGGTGTTCCTTGAATACCCTGGCAAGCTCATCGCGGTCGTGCGCGGCAATCCACTCGCCGAGCAGGGCCGCGATCTCTTCGCGCGCGATGAAGCGGTTGCCTTCGTCGGCGAGATTCAGCGCCAGCCGTTCACCGAGCGCGTCGAACTCGGCGCCGAGCCCGGTGGCCTCGACGAGGCCGTTCCACTGCTGGCGGGTCAGTCCGACCACCATTACCCGGGCGCCGGCGCGGGTCTCGAAGTCGCGACCGAATGCGCCGTACAGATAGTTGCCGTACCGCGGCCGGTCCTCGCCGCTGAGCGTCACGTCGGCCAGCATACCGAGGTGCCCGAGCGCCGCCAGCGCAACGTCCTTGAGCGCGAGCCTGACGAGCTGCCCCTCACCGTGCAGGCGGCGATGGCGTTCGGCTGCGAGCAGGCCGATCGCGATCATGTTCCCGGCGACGAGGTCCCAGGCCGGCAACACGTGATTCACAGGCGTCCCGGAACCGTCGCCGGTCATGAAGGGCAGGCCGGTTTGCGGATTGACCGTGTAATCCACCTCGGAGCCGCCGTCGCGCCGCCCGGTCAGGTTGACCATGATCAGGTCGTCGCGTCGTTTGCGCAGCGCCTCGTAATCGAGCCAGCCTTTCGCCGGGAAGTTCGTGCTGAACAATCCCCGATCGTCCCCGGGCTGCGTGATCAGCTCGGTCAGAAGCTCGCGGCCTTCGGGCTTGCGGAAGTCGACGGCGATCGAGCGCTTGCCCTTGTTGAGACCGGCCCAGAACAGACTGCTCCGCCCGTCGGGAGCGAGTGGCCAGCGGCCGTAGTCGAGGCCGCCGCCGATCGGGTCGAAGCGGATCACGTCGGCGCCGAGCTGCGCGAGGGTCATTCCGCCTAACGGTGCGGCGACGAACGCGCTGCCCTCTATGACCCTGAGGCCGGCGAGGACGGCTCCCGAGGTCACACCATTGCTCATATGATGGCCTTGTCGCGCAGCGCCTTAATCTCGTCATCGTCGAGATCGAGCCAATCGCGCAGTACCTCTTCGGTATGCTCACTGAGCCGCGGCCCGAGATGACGGATCTCGCCGGGGGTCTCGGAGAGACGCGGTATGACGGCCGGCACGATGACCGTCTCGCCGACGTCTTCGTCGTCGATCGACACGAGCGTGCGCCGCGCCTGGAACTGCCGGTCGCCGAAGATATCGGCGATCGTATTCAGCGGCCCGGCCGGGGCGCCGGTCGCGAAGCAGCGCTCGAGCACCTCCTCGCGCGTCAGCGAGCCGGCCCAGTCGCGGACGATCTCGTTGACGTCGTGGGGGTGCGCGAGCCGGGACTCCTGACGCCCGTAGACATGATCCTCCGCGAGTTCCGGCCGCCCCATCGCGTCCGCGAGGCGCTTGAACAGCTTGTCGGTTGCGCAGCTGATCGCCACCCACTTGCCGTCACGGGTCGGAAAATGCCCATTGGGACACGCGAACTCGTTGTTGTTCGGTCCGTGGCGCTCGCGAACGACGCCGAACATGCCGTAGGCCGGCGCGAGCTCGTCGGTACAGCGGAACACGGATTCGTAAAGACTCGCATCGACGTACTGCCCTTCGCCGGTCTCCTCGCGATAGCGCAACGCCATCAACAGGCCGATCGCGCCGTAAAGCCCGGTCAGATAGTCACCGAGCGTCGTCGAGCCGGGCGTAACCGGCATGCCCTTCGGCATGCCCGACAGGTAGGCCAGGCCGCCGATGCCGTGTGCGACGCGCGCGAAGCCGGGCCGGTCCTTGTAAGGCCCGGTCTGGCCGTAGCCCGTCACGCTCAGCATGATCAGCGCGGGGTTGATCTCATGCAGGACGTCCCAGCCGACGCCCCAGCGGTCCATCGTCCCGGGCCGGAAGTTCTCGATCAGGATGTCCGCGTGTTCCGCGAGCTTCTTGAGGATTCCCGAGCCTTCCTCGGTGCGCAGGTCGAGCGTCAGCGATTTCTTGTTGCGCGCCTCGCTGAGCCACGTCAGCGTGTCGCCGACCGACGTCGGTGTGCCGAATCGCCGCAGCGAACAGCCGACCTTCGGCTGTTCGACCTTGATCACCTCGGCGCCGAATTCGCCGAGGATGCTCGCCGAGTACGGGCCGGCGATGACCGTGGCGAGGTCGAGAACGCGGAGTCCCCGGAGCGGAAGTTCCCTGTCTTTGTCTTCGTGATCGCTCATCGCAATGCCGTTCAAATGACCTTGTTCCCGGCGAGTTCCTCGATCTGCTCTTCGGTCAGTCCGAGCAAATCGCGCAGTACGGTCACGGTGGCGTCGCCGAGCGCCGGTCCCAGGTTGTCGATGCGCCCGGGCGTCGCCGACAGAAGCGGCAGCACGTTGGGGACCGTCACATCGCCGACGCCCGGCACGTCGACGGTGGCGAGCGTGCCTCGCTCTCGAAAATGCTCGTCCTCGAAGATGTCGGCAATGCTGTTGACCTTGCCGCAGGGCACCTGGGCCTCTAGGCAGCGCCGCATGATCTCGGTGCGCTCGCAGGATCCGACCCAGCCGATCACCATGTCATTGATCTTGTCCCGCTCCGCAAGACGATTCTCCTGTTTGCCGTAGACGTCGGGTGACGCCAGCTCCGGCTTGTCCATCGCTTGTGCAAGCCGCTCGAACATACGGTCGGTCGTGCAGGCGATCGCGACCCACTTGTCGTCCTTGGTGCGGAAATGCCCGTGAGGCACCGCGATGTAGCTGCCTGCGCCCTCGCGTTCACGGATGATGCCGAACAGTCCGTACGCCCCGGCGATCTCGTCGAGCGTGCGGAACACGGACTCGAAGATCGCGACGTCGATGACCTGGCCACGGCCGGTTTTGTCACGGTGACGCAACGCGATCAGAATGCCGATGGCGCCGTACAGGCTCGAGATATAGTCACCGAGCGGCACCGTACCCGGTACGACCGGTGTCTGCCCCGGGAATCCCGCATGGTAGGAAAGGCCGCCGTAAGCGTGCGCTATGTGAGCGAAGCCCGAGCGGCGCCGGTACGGCCCCGTCTGCCCGTACCCCGAGACGCGGAGCATGACGAGACCCGGGTTCGCCTCGCGCAGCACTTCCCAGCCCAGACCCCACCCCTCCAACGTTTCCGGGCGGAAGTTCTCGATCAGTACGTCGGACTTGGCAATGAGTTTCAGGAACAGTTCACGCCCCGTGTCCTGACGGAGGTCGAGGGTGACGGAGCGCTTGCAACGCGCCTCGGTGAGGAACGCGAGTGTCGAGTCACTGCGAGCCGTCGGGCTGCCGAAACGGCGCATCGGATCCCCTGCCTCCGGGTGTTCGATCTTCAGGACGTCGGCGCCGAACTCTCCGAAGATGGAAGCGGCGTGAGGACCCGCGAGGAACGTACCGAGATCGAGAACCCGGATCCCCTGCATGGGGAGCGGCTTGTCAACACCGTCATCGGATCCCTCAGGACTTGTCGATTGCGATCGTGTCATCGCTTCCCCAGATTTCGGCCGGTTCGTTTGCAGTTCGCCGACTTTGGGTTAACTTACCCGAAAGGAGTCAGTCATGGTAGAGACCGCAAGTCGCCTCGAGGACTGGATCGGCCGCACCGAACAGATCGAAGACGCGCTGTCGCCGTGGCCGGCGCAGGCGGTCGCGGCAATGCTGGACGACCCCGCGCTCGCGCCCGGAGCGGACGGCGAACTGCCGCCGCTCTGGCAGTGGTTCTATTTCCTTGGCACGGCGCCGCAAAGCCGCCTGTCACCGGACGGTCATCCGGAGCGCGGGGGGTTCCTGCCGGCGGTGCCTCTGCCCCGGCGCATGTTCGCCGGCGCGCGAATGCGGTTTCCGAAACCATTGACTCTCGGCAGGCCCGCGACCCGGAAAGGCGTCATCCGCAACGTGACGACGAAAGAAGGGCGCTCGGGCAAGTTGACGTTCGTCACCGTCGGCTACGATTTCTACCAGGACGGCGAACTCTGTATCGCGGAGGAACAGGACATCGTCTACCGGGAAGCCGGCGAGCCCGTGCCCGCTCCGGAGCCGGTCGCACCGCAAGCCGTACCCGAAGGCGCCTGGTCCCGCGAATTCGAGGCGGATTCACGTCTCCTGTTCCGCTTCTCGGCGCTGACGTTCAATGCGCATCGCATCCACTACGACAGACCCTATGCGATGAGCGAGGAAGGCTACCCGGGCCTGATCGTGCACGGCCCGCTCACCGCGGTACTCCTCGCCCAGCTCGTCAGCCGGAACACCGGTCGCCGCATCGCCGCGTTCCGCTTTCGCGGCATGGCGCCGCTGTTCGATCTTCACGCATTCAGGCTGCTGGGTCTCCCCGAGGGCGACCGCGTCAAGCTCGAGGTCCGCGGACCCGACGGCCGGACGACACAAGAAGCGACGGCCGAGCTCGCGTAGCGGGGCCGACCCGCTCAGACCGTAACGGCGTTGCCCCGGAATATCCGCGCAAGGTAACGGCTGTCCGTGGGACTCGGCGCAGGCACCGAACAGAGCAGGACTGCGCCGACCAGGCGATCCATTTCCTCGGCGAGCTCCTGGTCGTTGCCGGGCTCTTCGGCGCGCGCGCGCCGCGTAAGCTGTACCTGGTTGATCGCCGGCATAGTCGGCAAACGTTCGCACTCGACGCCCATCGTCACGGTGAACGCGTGCATCGTCGTCTTGATGAACATCGCGAGCGCAAACTCCTCGCGTGTCGACGCCCTCGTCGTGTCGGGCGTCACGAGCACGATCTGGCAACCGGGCACCATCGCGGCCGCCTTGGCGGCACGGAAATGGTGCGTCAGGTGATCGCGCACCAGGTCGGTGAACTGTTCGCGCGACAGCACGCGATCCCAGTTACCGCCGGCCTCTGCGGCCAGCGCATTCAACGGCAGCCGCGTGAACGGCGTGTTGACGACGACGTCGAAGCGCGAG
>JANQGP010000458.1 GCA_028277265.1 Woeseiaceae bacterium
GCGCGTTCCTTCACGACGACGCGCTTGACGCCCGATGAAATCCATCGCATCGGACTCGACGAGGTCAAACGGATTCGCGAGGAAATGATGCAGGTCATAGCCGAGGTCGGATTCGAAGGTTCGTTCCAGGAGTTTCTGGAATACCTGCGTACGGATCCGCAGTTCTACTTCGACAATCGTGACGACCTCTTCAAGGAGTATCTTGCGACGAGCAAACGCATCGAACCGGAACTCGTGAAGCTGTTCGGCAAGCTACCGCGTATGCCCTACGGCGTGCAACCGATCCCGGACTCGATCGCGCCCGATACGACGACCGCGTACTACTCCAGGCCGGCCGCCGACGGCAGCCGTGCCGGTACCTACTGGGTCAATCTCTACAGACCGGAGGTGCGCCCGAAGTATGAAATCGAAGTCCTCAGCGTGCACGAGGCCATGCCGGGTCATCACCTGCAGATCGCGTTGCAGCAGGAACTCGACGACATGCCGAACTTCCGCCGCTTCACCGGATTCACCGCTTTTGTCGAGGGCTGGGGTCTGTACAGCGAGCGCCTCGGCTACGACCTCGGCCTCTACAAGGACCCCTACTCACGCTTTGGCCAGCTCACTTACGACATGTGGCGTGCCGTGCGGCTCGTCGTCGACACAGGCATGCACTACAAGGGCTGGACGCGCCAGCAGGCGATCGACTTCTTCAGAGACAACGCAGCGAAAACCGAACACGATATCGTCAACGAGATCGACCGCTACATCCTCTGGCCGGGGCAAGCCCTCGCCTACAAGATCGGGCAGCTCAAGATCCTGCAATTGCGTGCGCGCGCGGAACTCGAGCTCGGTGAACGCTTCGACATCCGTGCCTTCCACGACGAGTTACTCGGTGCCGGGGCGCTGCCGCTCGACCTCCTCGAGCAACGCATGGACCGGTGGATAGCGACGCAATGACAGCGAGGCAAACTCGCGGAACGCGCCGTTCGTCTACTCGGTCGGCCAGTCGGGAATACGTCCCGGGGTCCAGGGCGCGCCCTTGAGCTCGAGTGTGTTCTCGAGCGCCACGAGGTCTCTCGACAGCGCGCGCAGCGCCTGCAGCGCCACGGCAAACTCGGCCGCCGCTATGTCGTAGGAGTCCTTGTAGTTGCCGCCCGCAGCCGACTGCGAAAACACGAGGCCACCGTACAGGTTCGATGCGCGTGACGCGATCGACATCGGCGTCGGTTCGTTGCGGCCGCCGATCGTCGTATCGCCGTTGATCGCGACGCTGATGTCGGCGAGGCGTATCGACAGCTGTTGCAGGAGGTCGCGCTCGGCTTCCCCCGCATTGGGCGTTTCGACGATCGCCGCACGAATATGCGCGAGGCGATTCTCGAGTTCGGCGATCGCCTTCGAGCTGCCCGCAACGGCACGCTGCAGATCGGCGACCTCGATCTGGAACGCCTGAAGCGCGCGACGATCCGCCGTGATTTCCGGGCTCGCATCCAGCGACTTCACATTGAACGTCTGTGCATCGCCGACCTCCTCGAGCACGCCGTCACGCAGCACGGCGAGGCGCACCGTGTAGTCGCCTGGAATGACGAGCGGTCCGGCCGGGTCCGGCACCCAGTAAGGACGCTCACCGGTATCCGCGAGGTTGACGGGATCGGGCGGCGGCAGCCGCAGGTCCCAGGCCGTGCGGTGCAGGCCCTTGCCCGCGTTGCCTTCGACTTTGCGAACGAGGTTGCCGGCCGCATCGCGGACCACGAGGTACACGGCCGGGTCCTGCTCGCGATCCTCGATACGCAATGCGTCCCAGGACGGATACGGTGTATCACCACCCTCCTTCTCTATTTCAATCTCGCGCTCGCGGCGTACGGCCTTGCGTGACTTGACGCCATCCTCGAGGTAGTAGGTAAATACGGCGCCGTTCGGCGGGTTCGGCGCCGTGAAGAACTCGGCACCCATAGCGCCTTTCTCGCGGCCATCCCACAGATCGCCCTCGATGTAGAGCCACGGATCGCGCACTTCGAACAGTTGCATGCTGTCGAGAGAGGCGGCGCTGGTGCGCAGCGCCGTATAGTCGTCGAGAATATAGATGCCCCGGCCAAAGGTGCCGACGACGAGGTCGTTCTCCCGGGCCTGAATCTCGATGTCACGTACCGAGATTGTCGGGAAATTGCCCTTCAACTGGTGCCATGAACGGCCGAGGTCCTGCGTGAAGAACAGGCCGAACTCGGTCCCGACGAACAGCAGGTTCGGATTGACGTGATCCTCGACGATCGTGTGTGCCGACCCCCATTCGGGCAAGTCGCTCGCGATCGATTTCCACGTGCGGCCGCGATTGTCGGAGCGCAGCACGTAGGGCTTGTAGTCGCCCCGCTTGTGATTGTCGAAGACCGCGTACACGACGTCGGGATCGTGCGACGACGCGAGCACGTCCTCGAAGTAGGACATATCGGGCACGTTGTCGAACCTCGTCGTCCGGCGCCAGCTGGCGCCGCCGTCTTCGGTGACGTTCAGCACTCCGTCGTCCGTGCCGACGTAGATCAAACCTTCCCGCAGCATGCTCTCGCTGAGACCGATGGCGCTGCCGTAGATCGACGTCGAATCGTTCTTGGCGATCGTATCGATGCCCCAGACCCGCCCCATGACATCGAGTTTGTTGCGGTCGAGCTGACGCGTCAGGTCCGGGCTGACTTTCCGCCAGCTGTCACCGCGATCGTCGGAGCGAAACAGGTATTCGGCCGCGTAGTAGAGGCGTTTCGGGTCGTGCGGACTGACGATCAACGGCGTATTCCAGTTCCACTTGTAGTTGTTCTCGCCGCTTGCCGGGTGCGGCACGATGAAAACGCGCTCCTGCGTGCGGCGGTCGTAGCGAGCGAGCCCGCCGTACTGGTACTGCGCATACAGGATGTCGGGGTCCGTCG
>JANQGP010000046.1 GCA_028277265.1 Woeseiaceae bacterium
GCTGGCGTCGTAACGTCGTTCTCAACAAATGGCTCGACTATCTGTCCGAGCAGGGCCACCTAGTGCTCGAGCGCTAGTCTACGGTCCGCTTGATTCGCATATTTCGGGTCCCGTTTCATACCGAGGCGTTGTACAAAATGTCGATTCCGTCAGCGAATCGCGCTTGACCACTTGCGATCATTACGTCCAATCGCGCGTCGGCCTTGCCGGTGCGCGGGTTGGATTATGTAAAGAGGGACGCAGTGGCCAGCCTGACAGGAATCTTCAAACCGGAGGCGGACGTCGATCAGGGCACGGACAAACTCGTGGACCTGTTTCGCAATCGTGCCGAACTCAAGAAGGAGTTCGCGGCGTTGCGCAACGAGAAGTACCAGTTGCAGGACCGCATCAAGGAACGCCAGGGCGCCGTCGAGCGCGTCCAGCAGAAGCTGAACCACCTCGAGTCCCTGTTGCTCGATCCGGAGTGGGTCCATACCGTCGTCGTCTATTACCAGTTGCGTCGCCTCGCCGCGCACTGCGAGGCGAAGCTCGAGCGCTTTGCCGAGCAGCTCAAGCAGCAACGCGAAAACCGCGTTCACTCGAAAGTGCTGGTCGAGTGGAACGAACGGCGCAAGCTCGAATCGGCCGAGGTGCAAAAGCGTATCGGCGAGCATCGCCTGCACTTGCAGGCGCTCGAGGATCACTTGCAGGCCGAGCGTCACAAGTTGTCGACGATGGGCGGCATCTCGAAGATCTTCAAAGGGCGCTCGCAGGCCGAGTCAGTCGAGGACATCGAGGCGTCGATCGGCGCTGCACAGAAAATGGAGAGTGAACTACTGCTCGAACTCGATGCGATCGAGAAGCGAGAGCCGCCTCCCCATCGGGGTCTGGACGTTGGCACGAAACGTTCGATCAACTATCTCATCCTCGCGTTTGCACAGCAGCTGTATCTCGATTACTCGGAGTACAACCTAGCCTGCCTCGCAAAAGAGGCGAGTGACAAGAATGTCGGAGCTGTGAACTACGGCACGAAGCACGAGTGTGATGAACTGCTCGACAAAGTCGTCAAGCGTCGCCAGGCAATCGACAGCGGGGAAGATTCGCCGGACCGTCTGCAACACCGCGCCAGACTCATCGCGGAGCACGCCCTGTTTCGCAATGACGACGATGCCGTGCCGGCACCCGGCACCGTCGCGACGGTGTACGACATCGATCGCAACGGCGTTGTACGTCAGTTCGACGCCAACCTGCTCGGCGAAAACTATTTCGGTGTATCGAGAATACTCAGCCGCTAGATATCGCGGCGGTACATCTGGCGCTTGAATCGCACCAGCTCTTCATCGGTCACTCCGGGTACGCGTATACGAAGCGCGGCCGGATCGTCAACCTCGGTATCGGTTTCCTGCAGCTCTTCCTCGCTCTCTTCCTCCGTGAATACCTTCCGAACGGTGGCGTCAAAGCGAGGCTTGAGCAGCTGGTCGGCCGAAACGGTTTCGGCGTCCTTGCCTTTCCGGGCTTCGAGCTCATGCGAAACCGGCATGGCGGTGAGCTCGGTGTCCGAGATATCGAGGGTGGCTTCGTGATGGTCGTCGCAGAAGATGGCGTGGTCGGGTGCAGCCAGAACCGGCACCGCGAAACCGCAGGTGAGCAGCACCAGCGTCAGAGTTGCTGCGGTGTTGCCCTGTTTCGGCGTCTCAGGCCGTCCAGCCATCGCAAATCCCCTTCGGTGTAAACCGGCGCGCCCGGGCCCCGGTGTTATAGTCGAGTATAACACCTCGACTTCAGGGGTCAAGATCGATTCTGGTGTCCCGTCAGGTCAATCGGACAGGTCTCTAGCGTACCTGGGCCGTGGCCGGACCCGATGCGATTTCCCGCATTTCCGCGAGATCGGTGACGATTCCGGCCGCCTGGTCGAGCAGGATATCGGGGAACTCGTCATCGTCGATGTCGTCGAGACTGGCGAGAGGCTCGAGGCCCAGCGCCACGCGACGTTCGTTCTCGCGATCCAGTCGGCGCTGCAGCTCATCTTCCCGCTCGCTGCGGCGCGTATCGATATTCAGCGACAATGTCTTTTGCGCGCTCACTTCCTCGGCCGCCTGAATCATGTCCACCTGGTACAGATAATTCGGGTCGTCCCTGGATCGCTCGACGTACGATGCCGTCAGCGATTCGATCGTATCCGACAGCGGTTTGCCGGCCCGGAACCGCGTCGTTTGCACGGTATCCCAGGGCAGGGCGCTGTCGCGAACGCTCTCGCCGATGATCTTCGCGTTGATGTGAGAGGGCAGCACGATGTCCGGGTCGACACCGCGATGCTGGGTGCTTTCGCCGGTCACGCGGTAGTACTTGCCGATCGTCAGCGTCAACTGGCCGAAGCCCTTATCGTCCGATGAGCGCATGTACTGGTCCAGGGAGTAAAGATTCTGTACGGTTCCCTTGCCGAACGTCTGCTGGCCGATGATCACGCCGCGCGCGTAGTCCTGGATCGCCGCGGCAAAAATCTCCGAGGCCGATGCGCTGTAACGATTGACCAGCACGGCAAGCGGTCCGTTGTAGGCCACCCTTGCGACGGGATCCGGATCGTCGAGGCGGCTGATACGGCCGTTCGAGTTGCGCAGCTGCACGACCGGGCCATTGTCGATGAAAAGGCCGGAAAGCGCCGTCGCCTCGGTCAGGTGACCGCCGCCGTTGTTGCGCAAGTCGACGATCAACCCGTCGATGCCTTCCTTTTCGAGATCGCTGATCAGCCGTTTTACGTCCTTGGTCGTGCTCGTATAGTTCTTGTCGCCGTTGCTCAATGCGCGATAGTCGCGGTAGAAGCTCGGCACCTCAATGACGCCAATGCGCCAGTCGCGCCCGTCGCGCGAAATGTCGATGACCTCACTCTTGGCAGCCTGTTCCTCGAGCTTGACCTGACCGCGCGTCAGATCGATCAGCGTTTTCGGAGCGCCGGGCGCCGAATTGGCGGGGATGATCTCGAGACGGACCACGGTGTCCGCAGGCCCGCGGATCAGATCGACGACGTCATCGAGACGCCAGCCGATGACGTCGACCATCTCACCGTCGGCGCCCTGGGCGACGCCCGTGATCCGGTCTTCAGGTTTCAGCGAGCCGTCGGCGGCTGCCGGGCCGCCGGGGATGATGCCGGCAATCTTGACGTAGTAACCGTCCGTCTGCAGCGAAGCGCCGATACCGAAGTACGACAGGCTCATCTGGATCCGGTATTCCTCGCTGTTGCGCGGCGACATGTAACTGGAATGCGGGTCGAGCGTGTGCGCGAACGCGTTCATGAAGCGCTCGAACACGTCATCGCTGTTAACCTGGTCGAGGCGGCGCAGAAAACCTTCATAGCGCTTGCCGAGGACTTCCTGGATGTCTTCCCAGGGTTCCGCTTCGAGTGCGAGATTGAGTGCGTCGTTCTTCACGCGCTGGCGCCAGATCTCATCGAGTTCCGCGGAAGATCTCGCCCACGGCTCTTCCGAGCGGTCGAACTGGTATTCCTCGTCGACGTTGTAGTCGGGCTCGGTCTCCAGCTGGGTCAGCGCAAACTGCAGGCGCTCGCGTACCCTCGTCTGGTAGATTTCGAACATCTCGAACACGGGATCGAGCGGCTTGCTCTTGACGACGTCGTCGAGCTGGTAACGATAGGTCTCGAAATAGTCGACGTCGCCCTGCAACAGGTACATACGATTGCGGTCCAGGGCCTCGATGAACAGGTCGAGGACGTTCGACGAAAGCTCGTCGTCGACGGCGACGCGGTTGTAATGCGATTTCTGGATGAATTCAGTGATCAGTTCGCCGACCTGTTCGTGACGTCTCTCAGGGTGAAGAAAGCCTGAATCGTCGAGACCCGAGTTGGTGCTGAAAGCCGGCCACGCCAGGGTGGCGAGGGCGAATCCGGCGAACCAGGTAAGACGACGGTATCCGGTCTTGGTCAAAGCGATCTCCATTGTTCCGTGCGAGAATTCTGCATAACCTGCTTCTGGGCTAGGCTAGTTGGCCTGCGCCCGTGGTTCAAGAGCACATTCGTCATAATCAACATCGTGCCGCGGTAAAAATCTACCGTAATGGAAACTAATCAATGCGCCCTTTGTCTGTCGTAACGCTGATCATCCTCGGATCCAGCTTCGCGATCACGTCCAGTCTGACCGCGGTGGTCGTCGTTTCACTGGTTCTCGGTGATGAGTATCCGCGCCTGCAGGCGGAGTTCCAGCCCCTGCTCAAGAGCCTGATGCTGTTCTTCGGTATGACCCTGATCTGCGTGCTAAGTTTCTATACGCTGGTCAAGAACCACGTCGCCCGCTACTGGGCGCAGGCTGCAATGTGGGCGAGTCTTTTCGGCGTCGGCTATTACTACTGGCCCTGAATACGGTCAGGACAGAATTCGCGAATTGCGCTTGCGCCGCCTGCGCATGCGGGCCTGGAGTTCCTTGCGGCGCGTGTCCAGCCAGCCGGCGCGACTGGCCGGTGTCTTGTCGCCCCGGTCGCGCACGCGTTCTCGGTAAGCGCAGAAATCTTCGTACGCCTCGATCTCATGACGCAATTCGCGCACGACGAGTTCAATCATGATGGCATCGTCCAGAAACCCGAGACCCGGGATGTGATCGGGGATGAGGTCTTCGGGCTCGGCGAAGTAGGCGAGGGCGTTCAATACGCGTTTTGCTTCCTGGTGGGGCAATCGCCACTCGATGTCCGACAGCATGGCGATCATCAGTTTCAGGCGTGCCAGTCGCTCCAGGATGAATCCCGGGGCGCCGGATTCAGGGACCTGGCCGAGCAGGTCCTCGGCGGCCTCGACGATGTCCTCGGGCGCAAGGCGGCTGGCCGCTTGCCGCGCTTCATGCATGATGAGGCGGAAGTGCTTGAGATCGTTGTCGTCGAGTTCGAAGGAGATTCGCAAAGTCACACGCGAATGGTACTACTTGCCGTGCCGTCTATCCCAGTTCTTTGAGCGATCGAAACTCCCGGTGTTGTAAGGATCGATGCCTTGCTCCTCGCCCGAATCGACAAGCGAGTCGTCGAGAATCGTGAGCGTCTCGTGCGTACCGGTGTCTTCGCGAACGAACTTGTTGCGAATCAACACGTTCTTGCCCGGCCCGATATTCTCGATCTCACCGGACAGATCCGGGTCTGCCTGGACGTATTCGGGTTCCTGGCGAGGTACGGCTTTTCCGGGCGGCGGTCTGGGCGGGGCGGTACGGGCACGGTCGCTCTGCAGGTCGTCCGCGGACGACGGATCCTCCGTCGCACGGAGCTTCTTCAGCAAGTTTTTCAAGCGTTCCAGCATGACGGGGCGAAGCACTGCTTCAAGTCAGAACCTGTATAAAAAATATGCACTAAAGGCGCCGGATTTTCTACAAATCGCGAGCCTGTGCGCGGTCACAGAAGTGTCGAAATGTGACGTGCATCACAGTTTTCCGACGGCCCGCCAGCCGAACGCCATGAGCCGGACGGTCTGCCAGACCAGGTACGGCGACAGTATGAGAAACCAGGCGACGAGGTCCCCGGAGCGAATCTTGCCGCTCAGCGTGCCGAAGAAGTCCATGTAGCCCGCTCCCCCGTAGGCGCCGAAAACGGCGTTGCCGACGAACCAGATGGCGATCGGCAGTATCGTGAGGCCGAAAAACAACAACGTCGCGAGCAGGGCGGATTCCCTGGTAACGATACGGCGCAAGCCTGATTGGGGATTACTCACTGGCGGCCCGGTGTAAGGAGAGGGCCGATATCGTTGCCCAGCCGCGGTGAGAGGTCAAGCGTCGTCGGGCGACCGGCGGCGCCGGCGATAGACGACAATGCCGAGGTGCAGACAGGCCGCGGAAAACAGCAGATAGTGCGGCAGGACCCAGAACCACTCACTGATGTACAGCGTGGTCAGGAACGCTGCGATACCCGAGACGAGATAGAAAAAGGGTAGCGAGTCGTACAGCAGCTTCGGAAGCCAGATCTTGCGTGAGACGAAGTTGGCGGAGTTGCGTTTCCTTTCGCGGGTTTCCGTCAGCGGGGTTTCCTTCCCTGTCGCTGTACCGAGCATGCTCTACGTCCCTGGTTGCATGGAGGCAATCAGTCTAGAGCATACGGAAAAAAAAGAGCGTGAATACGCTCACGTTTCAACTGTCTCGTTTCGGCCTTTCTTCGTAGCGAAAATGCGCATTGCCGATCGTGACGATGTCGCCATTGCTGAGGAAGTGTTCGGTGATGCGCGACGAATTGACGTAAACGCCGTTCTTGCTGCCCCAATCGATGACGCGTGTTGCGTCGCCGTCCGTCTGGACGACAGCATGCCGTCGGCTGATGTAAGGCGCATCGAGGTGAATGTCGTTTTCCGGTGTCCGGCCGATCGTGAGTCGATCTTTGAACAGCGGGAAGCGGAGCAGCTTCTCGCCGATCCTGCCCACCAGCATGCGCGTCGTGCGCTCGTTGGTGCGCGGCGGCGGAAGACGGATGTCGTCTTCGGGCTCCTCGAACTGTTCCGATATCCGGTCGTCGATATCGGAGATCACCTCGCCGATATCGTCGAGCGATGCGGACTGCTCCGACTTGCGGGCGAGTTCCGAGAGAAGCACGTTGATCGCGTTACTGCGGGTATCGAGTTTCCGTTCGTAGTCGTCGACGGCGCGCCGGGTCTTCGCGAGTTCCTTCTGGAGACCCTCGATCCGGGATTCCGAGCGTTCATCGTGCTCCGCGAGCGTTCTTTCCAGTTCTTCCTTGAACGAGCGTGTGTCGACGAGGTCGGAGGCCAGCTGAGTATTCAGTTCCTCCGCCTGTGCCACGGTATCCTGCGCTTCGCCGAGTTCAAACCGCAGCATCCGAATCTCTTCGGCGTGTTTGTCGGCGATCCCGGCCAGTTCGCCCTCGAGTGACTCGCGATGCTCCCGGTCGGCGGTGATTCGTTCGTTGAGATTGTGGTTTTCGTCACGCAGCCGTGTCAGCGAGTCGAACAGGTTGTCACGTTCGCTCTGCACCCCGTCGTGCAATTCAATCAGGTCCTGCAGCTTGCGTCGCAAGAGATCGGCATAGGCTTCGGTCTGTCCGAGTCGAGCGCCGTACCGGGCTTCGTCCGGCGGCGGCGTGTCCGCAGCGACCGGCGCCGGCATTTCGTTCAGGGCTTTGCGTGCCGCTTCGAGTTCCGAATTCATGTCCGCGGCCATCGAGCGATAGTGCCTCTCGCGATCGCGTATCTCTGCCTTGAGAGCCTTGATCTTGTTGTCGCGGGACCTGAGCAACTTGTCCTTTCGCGAAACCGCGTCGCGCAGTCCGGAGATCTCGGTATTCAGGGTCTCCGCGAGTTCTTCGCGCGCCCGGACCTCGGTTTCGAGCCCCAACCACTTTGCACGGAGTTGCTCTATGTCGTATCGCAGTTTGCCGATGGTGCGGGCGTCGCCGGGCTTGTCGTCATTGAAGCCATGCGTATGCTCGTCGGATTCGCCAGGCTCACTGATGCGCGCGAGATTGTCCTGCCGGAACGTGACCGCCTCGAGTTCGGCAGTGGGGT
>JANQGP010000054.1 GCA_028277265.1 Woeseiaceae bacterium
AGGACCAGCGCGATCGACACCGCCGGAATCTGCGACAGCAGTATGAACTGCGGCAGCGAGAACCACTTCTCGACAACGCGCGCGCTCACGAGCGGCGTGACGACGGAAACAGCAGCGATTCCCAGTGCTGTCAGCCACAGCGCGTATCGTGCCCAGGTGACGGCCTTGTGCTGTAATGCGCCCTCGCTCTTCATAATCAACCAGGTCGCACCGAGTAGCGCGTAACCCGCCAGGAGGCAAATGCCGATCAATACTGCGAATCCGTAGGCCACCGGCGTGTTTTCGAATCCGGTGATGTAGTGACCGAGCATGAAGCCCTGGGAAAAGCTCGCGAGCGCGGATCCCGCGAAGAACGTCAGGTTCCAGAGAGGTTTGTGGGGGTCCCGGGCCTTGACACGGAAGTCGAACGCAACGCCCCGCAGAATCAGCCCGACGAGCATTGCCGCGACTGGCAGGTAGAGCGACGTCAGGATCACGCCGTGTGCCATTGGAAATGCGATCAGCAGAAGGCCGACGCCAAGCACGAGCCAGGTCTCGTTCGCGTCCCAGAACGGGCCGATCGATGCAATCATCAGATCTTTCTCACGGTCGCTCGCCCCGTTCAGCAGAATGCCGACACCGAGGTCATAGCCGTCGAGCACGACGTAGATCAGCATCGACAGCGCCATCAGGCCCGCGAAGATGACGGGGAGCCAGTATTCCATCAGCCTGCCTCCGCCGTTTTCAGTGGGTTGTCAAGTCGCTCGCGCTCTCTCGGGATTCGACCGCCGGCAGCCTGCGATGCGAGGTAGAAGACGACCGATACATAGGCAACGAGCAATACTGCGTACACCGCGAGGTATGTGGCAAGGGACACGGAAATGGCACCCGCACTGACCGGACCGACGGCCTCGGCGGTGCGCAGCACACCATGCACGAGCCATGGCTGCCGCCCGATTTCGCTCACGTACCATCCGGCTACCGTTGCGACCCAGCCCGAGAACGTCATACCGACCAGCATTCGCGCCAGCCAGGTGGACGGCTCCCTGTTCCTTCGCATTGCCCAGACCGCTGCCCACGAAACGATCAGCATCATAAGACCCACGCCGACCATGATGCGAAACGCAAAGAACACGGCCGCAACCGGCGGGTGCTCGCCTTCGAAACTGTTCAACCCTCGAACTTCGCCATCGAGCTCGTGTGTCAGGATGAGGCTTGCGAGCTTCGGTATTCCGATCTCGAGGTGATTCTCTCTCGCGGCCTCGTCGGGCCAGGCGAACAGCAAGAGCGGCACTCCTTCCGCGTCTTCCCAGAGCCCCTCCATTGCGGCGACCTTTGCCGGCTGATGCTCGAGCGTATTAAGGCCGTGCAGATCGCCGGCGACGATCTGAACGGGGATCAGTATCGCAGCGACCCAGGCACCGACGCGCAGCGCGGCCCGATTCGCATCGCTGCGATCGCCCCGAAGGTGGCGGTACGCCGACAGCCCCGCGACGACGAATGCCGCGGTCAGGCCCGATGCCAGCAACATATGAGCAAGCCGATAGGGCATGGACGGGTTGAAGATCACCTCGATCCAGCTCAGCGGAAATGCCTGGCCGTCGCGCATCTCGAAACCGGTCGGTGTCTGCATCCACGAGTTGAGCGCGAGGATCCAGAACGCAGACATGGATGTGCCGATTGCAACCATCCAGGTCGAGAACGTATGCATGCGATTACTAACGCGCTTGCGACCGAACAGCATGATGCCGAGGAACGTTGCTTCGAGGAAGAAAGCCGTCAGGACCTCGTAGCCGAGCAGCGGACCTGCGATGTTGCCCACGGTCTCCATGAAGCCCGGCCAGTTCGTGCCGAACTGGAAGCTCATCGTTACGCCGCTGACGACGCCCAGCGCAAACGACAATGCAAATACCTTGACCCAGAATCGATAAGCATCGAGCCAATGCGCAAGACCGGTGCGGTCGTGTTTCGTCTTGAAGTACACGAGCAGCCAGGCGAGGCCCATCGTGATCGCCGGAAAGAGGATGTGGAACGTGATGTTCGCAGCAAATTGCACTCTTGCAAGCGCAAGTGCGTCCATGTGGAGCTCCTTCTAGAGGTCGGTTGGTTGTTTGGAGTTACGGGATTTGCGCCGCCGGTCCAGCAGGTTCTGGATCCGGCGTCCGAGCTTGAGCATGCGCACCAGTGTGCGTGGCGGCAGGTCGTGAATCTCGCCGATCCAGTTGGTCAGCAGTTCGACGAGTTCGTGCATTTCACGGAGCCGTTCCTGCGCGTAACGATCATTCTCCGTGGTTGGCTCGATCATGAGTGTTTCACGCAGCATCGAGAGGGTCGGCTCCACCTCGCGCCGGTGCCGCTCCTCGGCGAGGACCTGAAAGATCTCCCAGACGTCTTTCGGCGTCGTCCAGTACTCGCGCCGGTCGCCGGTAATCGTGGCAGGGCGAACCAGCCGCCAGGCCTTCAGTTCCTTGAGGCCCATGCTGACGTTGGACCTCGAGATACTGAGGGCGTCGGCAATCTCGTCCGCGTTGAGCGGCTGCGGCGAGACGTAGAGCAGCCCGCACATCTGGCCGAGGGTGCGGTTGAGCCCCCACCGGGACCCCATCTCGCCGACGTGCACTACGAAGGTCTCTACGTACGGTGACATATTTCAGTAATTTCAAGAAATGTTGAAAATTAGACTCAGTCGCATTCAATAGTTCCGCCAATCGAACGTGGGCGTACGCTCGATGTCTACCTGCCGGGAATCGTGGAAATGGATGCCAAACCGATGCGTCTCTCGCTGTATCTTGGATTGCTACTGATGACTTCTGCCGCTCCGCCGACCAACGCCGCCGATTCCGGCTCAGGAAAAGACCGTTTGCTCACCGATTTCGGCTCTGGGAGCGCCGACCTGGGCTGGTACGTATTGAACGACAACGTGATGGGAGGACGGAGCGAGGGCGACTTCACCACAGCGCAGGGCGACCTTTACTTTACCGGTCGCACGAATACGAGAGGCGGTGGTTTCAGTTCGATCCGCACACAGCCGCTGCGGCTCGATCTGTCGAACCACACCGGCATCCGCGTACAGGTCAAGGGCGATGGCCGCCGCTACACCTGGCGATTGACGACAGGCGCCCGCTGGCGCGGCAGAGAGGTCGGTTACTGGGCGGAATTCGGGACGGATGACGATCAATGGCGAACCGTCGACATTCCGTTCTCGAGCTTTGTTCCCAGATTCCGTGGGTATCAGCTCGATGGACCCGCGCTCGACGCGAGTGACATCCGGAGCATGGGGCTCATGATCTACGACAACCTGGATGGTCCGTTCGACGTGCAGCTTGCGACCGTGCACGCCTATACGGCGAACCCCTAGACCGGCTCGCTGTTTTCCGCGTCGTGCTTGAGTCGCATGACGCGCCCGCGACTGACGTGTAGCAGGTCGCTGATTTTCAGCACGAGCGAATCCTCGTACTTGTCGAGCCGGCCGTCGGCGTAGGCGATCTCCCACAACAGACCGACGACACGCGATTTCTCGTCCTCGTCGAGGTTGGCATGAAGGAGCTGCGTGAAGTCGTGCAGCGACGTCAGCCGCTCGGCTTCTTCGTCCGCATTGTTGACGAGTTCGGCGGCTTCCTGGGCCGTCAGGCCGAAGGGCGCGGAAATACGATCGAGCACGCTGTCGAACTCGGCCGGGTCGAAGACACTGTCGGCGCGAGCCACGTCGATCATCAGGACCGCCGTCGCCTTGCGAATCGCGGCATCGCGATCCGCCCCGGAATCGTCGGGCCCCGGGGCGGCAAGCGCGCCGCTGATGCGGTCAATGAGCTGGGCAAACATGGACTTACTATAGCGCGTCGGCAGCCTCGAAGTTCCGCGCGGCGAAGTCCCAGTTGATCAGATGCTCCAGAAACGCGTCGACGTACGCATCGCGTTTGTTCTGGTAATCGAGATAGTAGGCGTGCTCCCAGACGTCGAGCGTAACGAGTGGGAAGAGCCCGCTGATGACGGGCGAGTCGGCGTTGCCCGTGCTGACGATGTCGAGGCCCTCGCCCGAGCGCACCAGCCAGGCCCAGCCGCTGCCGAACTGGCCGAGTGCCGCTTTGCGGAATGCGTCGCGGAATCCGTCGAGATCGCCGAACCGGGCATCGATTGCATCGGCAAGCGGTCCCGCCGGTGCGCCACCGCCCTCGGGCGACATGCTGTGCCACAGGAACGTGTGGTTCCAGGATTGTGCGGCATTGTTGTAGATGCCGGTATCGGCGGCCCCGTGGGCCTTCACAATGATCCTGTCGAGCGGCAGCTCCTCGTACGTCGTGCCGGCGATCGCCGCATTGAGCTTGTCGACGTACGCCTTGTGGTGCTTGCCGTGGTGAAAACCAAGCGTTGATGCCGAAACATGCGGCTCGAGCGCATCGCTGGCATACGGAAGCCCGGGAAATTCGATGGACACTGTTCGCTCCGTGAATCGGGAATTGGGGAAGCGCAGCTTAGCGCCTTGGCCCGGTGCCCGATATCGCGGAAACATTTTGTTACGCAAGAATTCCGCATTCCTGCGTCCAACATCGCGAGCCGCCCGAATACAGGTACGAGCCCGCCTTCCCCGCGGTCGATTTCTGACATCAAGGAGACTTTCAATGAAAGCCAGCAAGACCATCTGGGTCGCGCTTGTCGCAATGGCCCTCGCAGCGCCGGCAGTCGCCGGCTACCACGGCAAAAAGAAGGACGTTGTCGATACGGCTGCCTCTGCCGGAACGTTCGAGACCCTGATCGCCGCGGCAAAGGCCGCCGGTCTGGTCGACGCCCTCAAAAGCGACGGCCCGCTGACCGTGTTTGCGCCGACCGATGACGCGTTCGGCGCGCTGCCGGCCGGCACGATCGAGACCCTGCTGCAGCCCGAAAACAAGGAGCAGCTGGCGACGATACTCAAGTTTCACGTCGTCGCAGGTGACCTCGGCTCGCAGGCCCTGGCCGACGGTGCGCGTCTCGAGACGCTCGCCGGCATCGACGCCGTCATCAGCCAGACCGAGGGCGGCTTCAACATCGAGAACGCGCGTATCGTAAAGACGGACATCGACGTATCCAACGGCGTCATTCACGTCATCGATCGGGTCATTCTGCCGCCGCAGCAGATGTCTCGCGCCGACTCGGATGCAAGCGAGCCGTCACATGTCGCGCTGAGATAGCGCAGGCGCGTGACCGATTCGCTTCTTCAACGTATCGCAGGCGGTGACCGCGCGGCGGTTGCCGCCTGCATCGATGCCTACAGCGGCCTCGTCTGGTCGCTGGCACGCCGGTTCCTGCGCAACGACGCTGACGCCGAAGAAGCGGTTCAGGAGGTCTTTCTCGAGCTCTGGGAAAAGTCCGCGCGCTTCGACCCGGCCGTTGCAGCCGAGGTCACCTTCGTTTCGATGATTGCGCGGCGGCGCCTGATCGACCGCCGCCGCAAGCTCGACAGTGAGCCGGTCGCCGAGGCGCTCGACGAAATAGAGCATTCGCTTTCTGACGATGCGCAAGGCTTGCTGGAGGCGAACGCGGAGCTGGCACGCGTTGTCGATGTCATCCGCACCCTCAAACCCGAACAACAGGAAGTGATCAACATGGCCTCGTGGCTGGGCATGTCGCACGGCGCGATTGCCAGGCAAACCGGCATACCGCTCGGGACGGTCAAGAGCCACGTGGCACGGGGCCTGCTCAGAATACGTGAAGCACTCGGCGAGCCGGAACTCGCGGGCAAGGCGACATCATGAAGGACATGCATCCGGACATTCTCGAGCTCCTCGTCAAACGATCCACCGAGGGGCTCAGTGCCGAACAGAACCGGCGTCTGCTCGATCTGCTGGCGGTGCATGGCGAGCAGAACACGGACGATCTCGATCTTGCAGCGGCTGCCGCCGCGAACGCGTTCGGCATCGAGAGCGTCAGGGGTATCAATGCCGCCCCCGAAATCCTGAAGACAAAGCTGCGCGATGACGCTGACAGGTACTTCAAGCGACGCAGCGACAATGTCGTCGCGCTCGAGCGGAAGACCCGGCCGGCCCCGCGCGGATACTGGGGATGGGCAACGGCGGCGGCCCTCGCACTCGTACTTTTTGCGACAAACCTCGTCGATCCCGGCACGACGCCCACGGTCGACGCGGCGCGTGAGGAGCTACTCGCGGGTTCGAGCGGTACCTTGCGGGTGCCATGGGTGACGCCCGAAGATCCGGATTTCGCGCAGGTCAGTGGTGACGTCGTATGGAACGACGAGCGGCAGGAAGGTTACATGTTGCTGACCGGCATGCCGGTCAACGATCCTGTGACCTCGCAATACCAGCTCTGGGTCGTTGACCCGGATCGCGACGTCAATCCGGTCGATGGCGGCGTTTTCGATATTCCTCCCGGCGCATCGACCGTCGTGATACCGATTGACGCAAAACTCACCGTCGACGATCCGGTAGCGTTTGCCATTACGCGAGAGCAGCCCGGCGGCGTGGTCGTGTCGAAGGGTCCGCTGCTCGTCGTTGCCAGCACGGGATGATCGTCCGGCCCCGTGCAAACGAGCGGGCCGCTACGTCAGTGGCGGCAGCAGGACGACCGCATCGCGCCCGATCGTGATCGGGTGAAGCGGGAAGAACTGCTTGTCGCCCGGACCCCAGGCGCGCAGATTGACGAGCGTATCGTTGTCGAGGCCGGCCGACGTGACCCCGTGCGTGCGGCAGAGGTCCAGTGTATTCACCACGGCGCGCCCGTGCTTCGCGAGATCTGCGCAGGCCCTCAATCGCAATTTCAGCAAGCCGCTGCGAATGGTCGATACCGAGGACTGGCTGACGTTGCCTTCGGGGTCCCGCCGCGCCCAGTGCCCCGACTTGCCCGCGACGTCGACATACAGGCGCAAGCCGCCGGCCGCGGCTGTGGCGAGCACCTCGTCTTCCGTGATCATCAGCCGAAAAGCGGCATCCGCGAGGCTATAACGCGTATCGTCGAGAGGGTTCTGGCACTCCGGGCGCGATGGCGCGCCCCTCGTCTCGCTGATCTCGTTGAAGCGAAACGACTGCGTGTCCGTGAGCAACTCGGTCTTGCCGCCGACTGTCACCGCGACTTTCTCCCGATGCCCCAAAATGCTCTTCCATCGGCCGATCTTCGACATCCGGAATCTCCCTGTCTTCAGGTGTTATCGGCCGTTTCGCGGAAAGCTGAAATACCGCCGCCACGGGCATGACTGTGGCAAGCTAGGCCGTATGGACTTCGAACACTCGGCCAAGGTGGATGCCCTGCGGCAACGGCTGCTGGCCTTCATGGACGAACACGTCTATCCCAACGAGCAGCGCTTCGCCGAACAGCTCGAGTCGGGCGATCGCTGGACCTCGCCCGACCTGCTCGAGGATCTGAAGAGCAAGGCCCGGGCGGCGGGCCTCTGGAACCTGTTCCTGCCGCGAACCTACGGCGAATTCAGCCCGGGCCTCACGAATCTCGAATACGCGCCGCTGGCCGAGATCATGGGCCGCGTATTGTGGGCATCCGAGGTGTTCAACTGCAGCGCGCCGGATACGGGCAACATGGAGGTACTTGCCCGCTACGGGAACGCCGAGCAACAGGCCGAGTGGCTGACGCCGTTGCTGCGTGGCGAGATACGCTCTGCCTTCTGTATGACCGAGCCGGACGTCGCCTCGTCCGATGCCACGAATATCGAGACCGCGATCGTCCGTGACGGGGACGACTACGTGATCAATGGCCGCAAGTGGTGGTCGAGCGGTGCCTGCAATACGGCCTGCAGGATCTTCATCGTCATGGGGAAGACCGACCCCGACAACGACAACCGCTATCGGCAGCAATCCATGATCCTCGTGCCGGCCGACACGACAGGAATGAACGTCACACGGCCCCTGACCGTGTTCGGCTTCGACGATGCGCCGGAAGGTCATGCCGAAGTCGATTTCGACGACGTGCGCGTGCCGGCGGCCAACCTGTTGCTGGGCGAAGGGCGCGGCTTCGAGATTGCGCAGGGCCGGCTGGGGCCCGGCCGTATTCACCACTGCATGCGCCTGATCGGCCTCGCCCAGCGCGCGCTCGAGGCGATGTGCGTACGTGCAGAAACCCGTATCGCGTTCGGACGCCCGCTCTCGAAGCAACAGTCGGTGCGCGAGGACATCGCGCGATCGGCCTGCGAAATCGAGCAGGCGAGGTTGCTGACGCTGAAAGCCGCCGACCGCATGGACAAGGGCGGCAACAAGGCCGCCAGGGACTTGATCGCGATGATCAAAATCGTTGCGCCCGTGATGGCATGCACGGTTATCGACCGTGCCATTCAGATTCACGGCGGGGCGGGCGTCTGCCAGGATTTCTTCCTGGCGCGTGCGTACTCGGTAGCGCGCACGATACGGCTTGCTGACGGGCCCGATCAGGTGCATATGATGCAGCTCGGCCGCAACCTCGCGGCGGCCGCTTCCGGCCGAACGAAACCGTAGGTGCAATGTCGAACTTCGCAGACAACCTGCATGACCAACCGGGTGATCGCTGTCGACGGCGGCGTCTCGGCCATCTGAGAACGGAGGACACATGGGATTCGCACTTTCCGATATGCGTTTGACGAGCGCGGCATTCGAACAGGGCGGCGCTATTCCGGCGAAATACACGGGCGAGGCGGAGGACGTATCGCCGGCAATGGCCTGGACCCGGGCGCCGGAAGGAACGAAATCGTTCGCGCTGATCTGCCACGATCCGGACGCGCCTCTCGTCAAACCCGGCACTTACGGCTACGTGCACTGGGTGCTGTACGGTATCCCGGGCGATGCCTCGGAACTGCCCGAGGGCGTGGCCGATTACGTGCAGGGCGTCAACGACTTCGGCAATCCGGGCTATGGCGGGCCAATGCCGCCGCCGGGCCACGGAACGCATCACTACTTCTTCTGGCTGCTCGCGCTTGACACCGAGCCGGATCTGCCGCCGGGCCTGACGCTCTGGGAGCTGCTCGGGGAGATCGAGCCGAACATCATCGGCATGAACCGGCTGATGGGAACCTACTCGCGATCCTGAGTCACTTCAGCCACACGACGTAGACGCCGCGCATCGTCGCGCAGCGTTCGTCGTCGTGGAAGGTCTCGACATCGACGCCGAACCGGATGCGTTGTCTGTCGCCCTGCCCGAGGCGCGCCAGCACGGTCCCGAACTCGGCCGGCGCGACGCGCGCCTCGACGTTCAGCAGGCCGCGAGCCGGCCGCTCGAACGTCATGTTGTTGCGGTACACGACGATCTCGGTGTTGTCGATGCCGTTCTCCATGAAGCCGAGCGTCGAGACGGCCCAGCCGCCGAACAGGCAGATGCTGGCGATGCTGCCGCCGAACGCCGTTCCCTTGTTGTTGATGTTCGGTGCGAGCGGCGCTTCCATCGTCAGGGTCAGCTCGTCGTACCGGACGAAAGCGAGCTGCATCGCCGTCAGCAACGGGATGTCGCGGCGGCAGTCGGCTTCGAAGCGGTCCAGGTCGATCACGGCTGAGCCTCCAAATACTATTTCAACAGGCTGCCAGGGCCTCATTCAGGGCGGACAATGCCATCTCCGCGTGCGCCGTCGTGAACACCAGGGGCGGGCGGAACTTGACGGTATTTCGTTTCTCGCCGATCAACGCAACGAGCACGCCGATCTCGCGCATTCGCTCGACGACGTGCGCGGCCTGCTCGGCGGCAGGTTCCCTGGTGTCGCGATCGCGTACGAGGTCCACGGCGAGAAACAGCCCTTTGCCGCGGACGTCGCCGATCAGCGCGTGCCTGTCGGCGAGCCTGCACAGGCCGGCTCGCAGGTAATCGCCGCTGCTTTGCACATTGCCGAGCAGGTCGTCACGGCGCACGATTTCAAGCACGGTTTTGCCGACGGTCGCCGACACCGGGTTGCCGCCAAACGTATTGAAGTAGGCAGACTCGCGTGCAAAGTCGGCCGCGATCTCCGGCGTCGTGACGACGACCGCCAGCGGGTGGCCCGCGCCCATCGGCTTGCCCATCGTAACGATGTCGGGAACCACAGCGGAGTCCATGAAGCCCCACCAGTGATCGCCGAGCCGCGTCAGGCCTGACTGCACCTCGTCGCAGACGACGAGGCCGCCCGCCGCACGCACTTTCTCATGCACGCGTTGCTGATACTCGGGCGGCGGTGTGTGCACGCCGGCCGCATCGTAGATCGAGTCGATGATCATCATCGCGGGTTTGTGGCCGTTGTCGGCCAGTTCGTCGAGCGCGTCGTCAACGAACTCGACGTACTTGTCCACGTAGCCGGGCTCGTCGCTGCCGTAAGGACCGCGATAGACATCGGGCGGCATCGCATCGGCGATAAAAGCCGGTTTCGGGCGCTCGCGGCCAAAGCACGGCGAGAGTTCCGACACGAGCGTCGAGTTGCCGTGGTAGGCGCCGATCGTGCAGATCGCGCCCTCGTTGCCGGTGACGGTCCGGGCGATTCTGTAGGCGAGTTCGTTCGCTTCCGTGCCGGTGCACACCAGTGTGCAGACGGACAGGTCCCCGGGCAGGGTCTCGGCCAGCATTTCGGCGTACTCGACGATGGCGTGATGCAGGTAACGCGTGTGGGTGTTCAGCGTCGCCGCCTGCCGCGACAGCGCATCGACGATCTCGGGACGGCAGTGCCCGACCGACGGCACGTTGTTGTAGCAGTCGAGATACCGGCGTCCCTGCTCGTCGTAGAGCCAGACGCCCTCGCCGCGCACGATGTACAGCGGCTCGCGGTAGAAATGCCTGTAAGCCGGCCCGAGCGTGCGGCGGCGGCGCTCGACCAGTTGCTCGTTTCCCATCAGGTCCGGACCCCCGTGGCGGCTGGAACACTAAAGGTACGAAGTGTGCCATGCGTTGACGCGCGGCGCGCGCAGGCGCTACAACGGGGTATGCGAAAAGTGGTTGGTGTCATCGGCGGTATGGGTCCCGACGCAACCGTGGACTTCATGTCCCGGGTGATCGCGTTCACGGACGCGTCCCGGGACCAGGACCACGCGCGCATGCTCGTCGACAATAATCCTTCGATTCCGTGCCGCCAGCAGGCGCTGCTCGGCAAAGGCGACGACCCGGGGCCCGTCATGGCCGGTATGGCGCGCGGCCTCGAAGCGTCCGGCGCCGATTTTCTCGTCATGCCCTGCAATACGGCGCACGCATTTGCCGATGCCGTAAGAGCGGCCGTCTCGATTCCGCTGCTGTCGATCGTCGATGTCACGGTCGCGGCTTGCCGCGATCATGCGGCCGTCGGCCTGTTGACCACGAAGGGCTGTCTCGCGGCGCGCGTGTACCAGGACGCGTTCGCGGCGACGGGCAGCAAGCTGATCGCGCCCGACGACGCGGAGTTTGCAACGCTGATGGAGCTGATCTTCGCGATAAAAGCCGGCGATCGCTCGCCCGCGATCGGCGAGCGCATGCGCGAGCTCGGTGAGGCGCTGGTCGCGCGCGGTGCGACCGCGGTCATCGGCGGATGCACCGAGATCACGCTGGTCCTGAGCGACGGCATGCTGAGCGCTCCGCTCGTATCCTCGACCGACGAACTCGCCAGGGCGACGGCCGACGTTTGCGCGGGCCGGCGCGAGCTCGAGGCGGGCTGACAGTAATTCGACCCCGCGGTCTCGAAATTCGTTTAAGAAACGGCATGCCGTATCGTGAGATAATGGGCGGCTATCCGAACGACAACGTCACAGCAGGGTGAACGCGATGTCAGAAGCATTGAAATCGACCGGGGCCGACTGGTCGTTGAGCGATCCGGGCCTGATCCGGACGCAGGCTTACGTGAATGGCGAGTGGGCTGACGCCGCCGACGGCGCGACCTTTCCCGTTTACAACCCGGCAACCCGAGAAGTGATTGCAGAGGTCGCCAGCGTAGGCGCCGCTGAGACGCGCCGCGCCATCGAGGCTGCCGAGGCCGCGCAGAAGGAGTGGGCGTCGAAGACTGCGATGGAGCGCTCGGCGATCCTCAGGAATTGGAACGACCTGCTGCTCGAGAACCTCGAGGATCTCGCGATCATCATGACGGTCGAGCAGGGCAAGGTCCTGGCCGAGTCGCGTGGCGAGGTGGCCTACGCGGCGTCGTTCGTCGAGTGGTTTGCCGAGGAAGGCAAACGAGTCTACGGCGACGTGCTGCCGCTACCGCAACCGGGCCGGCGCGGCATCGTCATCAAGCAGCCGGTCGGTGTCTGCGCGGCGATTACGCCCTGGAACTTCCCGGCGGCGATGCTGACGCGCAAGGCCGCCCCGGCGCTTGCCGTGGGTTGCGCCATGGTCGCGAAACCACCGCATGAAACGCCGTTATCGATGCTCGCGCAGGCCGAACTCGCAGACCGCGCCGGGCTGCCGGCGGGCCTGCTCAATGTTCTGCCGGCCGAGCACTCCAGGCCGGTTGGCGATGAACTGTGCAGCAACCCGATCGTTCGAAAGCTGACGTTCACGGGGTCGACGGCCGTCGGCAAGCTGCTGACGAAGCAGTGTGCCGGCACGCTCAAGCGCCTGTCGATGGAGCTGGGCGGCAATGCCCCGGTCATTGTTTTCGAGGACGCCGATCTCGAACTCGCCGCGAAAGGTGCCGCCGCATCGAAATACCGGAATTCCGGACAAACCTGCATCTGCGCCAACCGCATCCTCGTCCAGGACACCGTTTACGACGAGTTCATCGAAGAGCTGAAGAAGGTCGTCGGCACGTACAAGATCGGCAACGGCCTGGATGAGTCGGTGACCCACGGTCCTGTCATCACGCGCAAGGCGCTGGAGGACATCAGGGACCTCGTCGACGATGCCGTCGAACACGGCGCGACGGTCGCGGCGGGCGGCGAGTTCGGTGAAGGCGACTCGCAGTTCATCGAGCCGACGATCCTGTGCGACGTAACGCCGAAGATGCGGATCTTCAACGAGGAGATCTTCGGTCCTGTCGCGCCGGTTTTCAGGTTCAGCACCGAGAAAGAAGCGATCGAGATGGCCAACGACACCGAATACGGACTGGCGTCCTACATCTTCACGGGTGACCAGAACCGGTCATGGCGTGTCGCCGAGGGCATCGAGTACGGCATGGTCGGGGTCAACGAGACGCTGTTTACCTCGCAGTTCATCCCGTTCGGCGGCATGAAGGAATCCGGCCAGGGCCGCGAAGGCTCGCGCTACGGCATCGACGAATACGTCGAGACGAAATTCATCTGTTTCGGCGACATCGGCACGAGCTAGCGAGTACCCGACGTCAGGCCTGGAAAGACTCCGCCGGAATGGCCATCGTGATCGCGGGGTCCGCCGTCATCGCGCTCAGAAAACCGTGTGCGCGCGGCAGCACGTGCGCGCAATAGAATGCCGCGGTTGCCAGTTTCTCCCGGCCGAAAGCTTCGTCCTGGCTGCTCGCGGCCGATGTCGCAATCGCGGCGGCTTTGGCGAGGCAGGCTCCACCCAGCACCGTGCCTGCGAGCATCATGAAGTTGAAGCTCGCGGTCCCCGGCGCGGTCGGATCGGAAAGGGCATTGCCCAGCAGCCATTCCACACCGCTGTCGATCCGGTCAAGACCTGCAAGGACGTCCGCGGCGATGCCCTGCATCGATTCGTCGGTCACACCGGCGAAGTACCCGCGCAGTTCGCCGAGCAGTGCGCGCAGTTCGCGGCCTTCGTCCGCAAGTACCTTGCGGCCCGTGAAGTCGCCGGCCTGGATGCCACTCGTGCCTTCGTAGATCGTCAGGATGCGCGCGTCACGGTAGTACTGGGCCGCGCCGGTCTCTTCGACGAAGCCCATGCCGCCGTGTATCTGGATGCCCAGTGAGGTGACCTGTTCGGATGTCTCGGTGCACCAGCCCTTGACGATCGGGGTCAGCAGCGACAGGCGGCGTTCGGCCGCAGCGCGCGTCTCTTCGTCGGCGCCGTGATGGCCGACGTCGGTCTGCGCCGCAACCGAGTACGACAGGGCCCGCATCGCTTCGACCTGCGAACGCATCAGCATGAGCATGCGGCGGACATCGGCGTGATGGATGATCGGCGCGTGTCCTTCGACGCCGGGTACGCGCCCCTGCACCCGATCGTGTGCGTAGCTGCCGGCGAGCTGAATGGCGCGCTCGCTGACCGCGAGACCCTGCAGGCCGACGCCCATGCGCGCGTGGTTCATCATCGTGAACATCGCGGCGAGTCCGCGGTTCTCCTCGCCGACCAGGTAACCGATGGCGCCATCGCCGTCACCGAATTGCATAACGCATGTCGGACTTCCGTGGATGCCGAGCTTGTGCTCGACGGACGAGGCGCGCAGGTCGTTGCGTTCACCCGGTTCGCCGTCGGCCGTCAGCAGGAACTTGGGTACGAGGAACATCGAGATGCCGCGCACGCCCTCGGGCGCGCCTTCGATGCGCGCAAGGACGAGATGGATGATGTTCTCGGAGAGCTCGTGGTCTCCCCAGGTAATGAAAATCTTGGTGCCGAAGACACGGAACCGGTCGCCGTCACGGACGGCACGTGTCGTAATCGCCGCGAGGTCCGAGCCGGCCTGGGCTTCGGTCAGGTTCATCGTGGCCGCCCACTGGCCGGTGACGATCTTCGACAGGTACGTCTCGAGGAGTTCATCACTCGCATGCGCCTTGAGCGCTTCTGCAGCATCCGAGGTCAGCATGGGCAACAGCGAGTAAGAGATGTTGGCGGTCTGGACCATCTCGTTCGTCGCGAAGGCCGTGATCGCGGGCAGGCCCATGCCGTCGTACTCGGGGCTGCCGCCGACCGCCTGCCAGCCATTCTCGACGAATTGGCTGTGCACGTCCGCAAACTCGGCGGGTACGCGAACCGTGCCCCCTTCGACTGCACAGCCCTGCTGGTCGCCCGGCACGTTGGTCGGAGCGATGACATCGCGCGCGAACTTCGCGGATTCCTCGATGACCTGCTCGAGATCCGCAACGTCGATGCCCTCGTAGGGCTCGAGCTTCAGGATGTCGTCTATGCCGGCCAGATGGCGGATGCAGAAATTGATGTCGTCGATCGGGGGATTGTAGGTCGTCACGTCGTCGTCCTGTCGCTGCACGGGATACGCGGTTCGACCGGTCATCTTAGTGAGAATCCCGGGACCGAGGCATACGGTAACAGTGGTAGTCCGACGCCGCGCCGGGCGGTAATGTAAGCTATGGCCTGCCGCCCGGGGGGGATGGCGGGTACGAGGAATAACAACAATGGCAGCAGCTTCATCGAAGTCCTGGTCGTCTGGTTTTACATTCGTGCTGGCCGCCGTGGGTGCCGCGGTCGGGCTCGGAAACATCTGGAAATTTCCATTCGTCGTCGGCGTCAGCGGCGGCGGCGCGTTCGTGCTCGTCTACCTCGGGTGCGTGTTTTTCATTGCGATCCCGATCCTGATCGCCGAGCTCTGGATCGGCCGTGCGGGCGGACACAGTCCGCCCATCGCGATGGCCAACGTCGCGCGCAGCGCCGGCCAGCCGCGCCTGTGGTCTCTCGTCGGTTACATGGCCATGCTCGTGGGCTACCTGATCGCCACCTACTACAGCGTCATCGCGGGATGGACGCTGTCGTATATCTTCAAGGCGGGCAGCGGGTTCGGCGACGCGGCACCCGCGGCCGTAGCCGCACAGTTCGACGATCTGCTGGCCGACCCGCAGGCGCTGATCGTCTGGCACACGGTCTTCATGGCGGTCGCATTGTTCATTGTCGGGCGCGGGCTCAAGAAGGGCATCGAGAAAGTCGTCACCGTGTTGATGCCGTCCCTGTTCGCGATGTTGTTGCTGATGATCGGCTATGCCGCGGTCGAGGGAGACTTCCCGCAGGCGATGCGCTTCCTGTTCAGTGCCGACTTCAGCAAAATCGACGGCGCAACGGTTCTCGTGGCAATCGGCCAGGCATTCTTCTCGATCAGCGTTGCGATGGGGCTCCTGATGACCTACGGCTCCTACGTACCGAAGAACGTCTCGCTGACACGGTCCGCGCTTGTAATCGCCGGCGCCGATACGCTCGTCGCCCTGTTGGCCGGCCTGATGATCTTCCCGCTCGTCTTCGGCAACAACCTCGATCCGGGCTCTGGTCCGGGCCTGATCTTCCAGACGCTGCCGACCGCGTTCGCAGAGATGCCGGGTGGCCGCATCTTCGGCGTCGTGTTCTTCATCCTGCTGGCGTTCGCCGCGGTCACGTCGCTGATCGCGATCATCGAACCGATCGTTCGTTTCGCCGAAGGCAAGTGGCAGATGAAACGCCGCAACGGCGTACTGGTGTTCGGCACGCTGGCGTGGGCGATCGGCCTGTTGACGGTGTTCTCGTTCAACATCTGGGCCGAGACCTACCCGCTCGGCGGCATCGCCGCGTTCGAAGGCATGACGCCGTTTGCGCTGATCGACTACTTCACCGCAAACCTGATGATGCCGCTCGGCGGCATTTTGATGGCACTGTTCGTCGGTTGGCTGGTCAAACCATCGGTACTCGCCGAAGACCTGGACTTCGGGAGCGCGATAATGGCCAGGGCCTGGCTGTGGATGATCCGGGTCGTCGTACCGCTTGCAATCCTCTGGGTTCTCTACACCAGCCTGTAACCACGCATCGGAGCAACAAATGATCAAACGAGTCGCAGCGTCGATGCTGCTGGCCGCGCTGCTGGTATTTCCCGCCGCGGCCCAGGACCTCGCGGGCGTCGATATTCCGTACGAACGCCACGTTCTCGACAATGGCCTCACCGTGTTGCTGCACGTCGACCGCGCCGCGCCGCAGGCGTTCGTCAACGTCTATTACAAGGTCGGTTCGCGTGACGAGAAACCCGGCAAGACCGGTTTCGCGCACCTTTTCGAGCACCTGATGTTCAACGGGTCCGAGAACTACGATCGCGAATATTTCGAACCGGTTCAGAACGTCGGCGGTTCGCTGAACGGCGATACATGGTTCGATCGCACGCGCTACTACCAGACGGTGCCGAATACGGCCCTCGATCGCATACTCTGGCTGGAATCCGATCGCATGGGCCACCTGCTCGGCGCAGTGACGCAGGAGAAACTCGACCAGCAGCGCGGTGTCGTCCAGAACGAAAAGCGTCGCGCCGACAACCGCCCGTACTCGCAGGTCTTCACGAAGATGCTGGCGGGCGTATATCCGAAAGGCCACCCGTACAGCTGGCCGACGATCGGCTCGATGGAGGACATCGATGCGGCATCGCTCGACGACGTCCACGAGTGGTTCAAGGAGTGGTACGGGGCCGCAAACGCCATCGTGACGGTGGCCGGAGACATCGATCCCGCGGCCGCGCTGGCCTCCGTCAAAGCGCACTTCGGCGACATTCCCGCCGGGCCGCCGGTCTCGCATCGCGACGACTGGGTGCCCGAGCGCACGATCAACACGTTCGAGACCTACCAGGACCGCGTCGCCAACCCGCTGATCTTCCGGGGTTGGTCCGTACCTGGCATGGATCACGAAGCATCGACACTGGTTGCGCTGGCAAGCCGTATTCTCGGCGGCGATTCGTCGTCGCGACTTTACCGCCGCCTCGTCAAGGAGGAGCAACTCGCCGTCGGGGCGTCGATGAGCACGCAGCCGTTCGATCTTGCGTCGATGGTCAGCCTCCAGGTCGTCCTGATTCCGGGCGCCGATCCCGATCGTGTACGCGCGATCGTCGAGGAGGAGCTGGCCCGGTTCTTCGAAGACGGTCCGACGACGAAAGAGCTCGAGCTGATCAAGACCCAGTACGCGGCGTCCGTCATCAAGGGCCTCGATTCGCTGGCGGGCAAGGCGAATCTGCTCGCCGAGAGCGAGTACTACGGCGGATCGCCCGACGCGTTCAAGATCGGCTTCCGCTGGATAGACAACTCTACGCCGGAAACGGTTCGCGGCGCGGCTGCAGAATGGCTGGCCGACGGTTTTCACGAGGTCTACGTCACGATGTTCACGGAGTTGACGGCGGCGGAAGACGGAGTGGACCGCAGCGCGATTCCCGAGGTCGACACCTACCCACCGGCGAAAGCGCCGCAGGTCGAGGATTTCGAACTCGAAAACGGCATCCCGGTGCGATTCGTCAAGCGACCCGGTGTACCGGCAGTCAACATCATCGGCCAGTTCCGAATCGGCTCGGTCGTATCCGTGGAAGAAAATCCCGCGGCCGGCGGCATCGCGTTTGCGGCGATGAACCGCGGTACGAAGAAACGCTCCGCGGACGAGATCCAGGACGACCTCAAGCGCACGGGCAGCTCGTTCGGGATGTCGCTGCGCAACGATTTCAGTCGCATGACGCTCTCGACCCTGACCTCGAAAGTCGATGGCGCCATGGAACTCGCCGCCGACATTCTGCGAAACCCGACGTTCGACGAAAAGGAGGTTGCGCTGCTCAAGGAGCAGTCGATCGCGTCGATCGAACAGGGCAAGACGAATCCGGCGAGCCTGGCGCGCAAATACGCCGATAGTGTCATTTACGGCGAGCACCCTTACGGCGGCATGCCGTCGACGGCCGCGGATGTCGAGGCGCTGACCGATGCCGACATTCGGGCGGCGTACGAGCGCCGTGTCCGCCCGCAGGACCTCACGCTCTACGTGGTCGGCGGCATCGAGTCGGATGAGCTTCGCGCCACGCTCGACAGGCACTTCGGCAACTGGAAGCCCGTTCCGGGCGAGTCGCTGCCCGTCGACGTCGTCTCGGCGCCGCAGCCCGACCCGCAGCCGCGCGTCATCGTCTTCGACATGCCCGGAGCGCCGCAGTCCAACGTGGTCGCCGCACGCGTCATCGACGCGCCTTTCCAGGACGGCCACACCGACTTCACGCTTGCCGACATGATCTACGGCGGCAATTTCATGTCACGCATCAACACCAACCTGCGTGAAGAGAAAGGCTGGAGTTACGGCGTCGGTTCCGGAGCGACCCGGACCGTCGGTCCGCGCAAATGGTGGATCGTCGCGCAGGTGCAGACGGACAAGACCGCCGACAGTATTCGCGAGCTTATCGCGGAGTTCGAAGCGGTCTCCGGCGCCCGCCCGTTCACGGCCGAGGAGCTGGAAAAAGTCCGCAACGAGCGTATCCGCAAGCTGCCCGCCGTGACCGCCACCGCGAACGGCACGCTGCGGTACCTCGCGAACAACGGCTTGTACGGTCACGCCGACGACTATGTCGAGCGGCGCAAGGCCGAGTACGAGGCGGTACAGCTCGACGGCCTGGCCGCGTCGTTGACCGACCGCGTCGATCCCGATGAGCTTACGTGGTTCATAACGGGCGACCTCGAGAAGATCGAGGACTCGGTCAAAGCGCTCGAAATCGGCGACATAGAAGTCTGGGACGCCGACGGCAACCGCCTGCGATAGTCTTCAGAGCGTAACGCCGCCGCCGACGATCACCGTCTGGCCGGAGACGTAATCCGACTCGGGCGCGCAGAAAAGGTAGACGCCGCCGGCGGCTTCCTCGACCGTGCCCGGGCGCCCCATCGGGATCATGCGCGTGAAGCCCTGGTGCACCTTGCTGGGAATGCCGAGTGCGACCTCGTTGCCGTCGACGGTAACCGACTTCTTCTCATCGGTCGCTTCGGTCAGGCGCGTCGCGATGAAGCCGAATGCCACACAGTTGACGTTTACTTTCAGGCGCCCCCATTCCTTTGCGAGCGTCTTGGTCAGGCCGATTACGCCGGACTTGGCCGACGAATAGTTGGCCTGCCCGATATTGCCGCCCGTACCCGCGACCGACGAGATATTCACGACCTTGCGAATCACCTCGCGCTCTTCGGCGGCTTCCTCGGCCGCGGCGTTGCGAATGAAGCCGGAGGCGGCACGCAGGATTCGGAACGGCGCTTTGAGGTGGACGTCGATCATCGCATCGAACTGGTCATCGCTCATCTTGTGGATCATCGAATCCCACGTGTAACCGGCGTTGTTCACGACGATGTCGACACCGCCGTAGGCGTCGATACCGGCATCGATGAAACGCTCGGCGAACCCGTCCTCGGTTACGCTGCCGACGACCGGCAGGGCGTTCCCCCCCGCCGCTTCGATCGCGCCAACGACATCGTCGGCCGGTTCCTGGTCGAGGTCATTGACGACGACATTGGCGCCCTCGGATGCGAGCTTGAGCGCTACCGCGCGACCAATGCCCCGCCCCGATCCCGTGACGTAGGCAGCTTTACCTGTGAGTTTTCCCATGTTTCATCCCTCTCAATCGTCGTGTCAGTTGGCCAGGCGCAGCACCGCCTCGCCCGCGAGCTTGACCTCACCGTGCTGGTTCGCCGCCTCCAGGTCGACATGCACGGTGCCGTCGTCGTGTTTCGCCGAGATCGTACCGGTACACGTGATCTCGTCATGCACGGCGATGATCGCGCTGAAGCGGATGCCGAAACTCTGCAGCGCCGTCTGCGGCGCCCAGTCCGTGAGCATCCGGCCCGCATAAGCCATGACCAGCATGCCGTGAGCAATGACGTCGTCCATTCCGTATCGCCTGGCGAAATCGATATCGATGTGAATCGGATTGTGATCGCCCGAGGCGCCGGCGTACAAGGCCAGGGTCGTTCTCGAGATCGGCTCGACGGTCAGCGGCGGAACGGCGTCGCCGACGTTGAGAGCGTCGAAGGAGATGTCAGGCACGCTCGACTCCTCAGTTCCTGATTATGTAGACGCGATTCATCTTCACGACGCATTCGCCATCCTGGTTGTCGACGTCGGTGTCGGTCACGATGAATTCGAGCGCACCGTCCTTTTTGTCGTAGATATCCGAGATCGTCGTGCGATAGGTCAGCGTATCGCCTGCACATACGTCGCCGAAGTACTCGAAACGCTGCTCACCATGCAGCAGACGGCCGAGTTCCACGCCGAGCAGGTCGAGAATCTCGAACGGCTCGGGCACGTCCATATCGAAACAGAATGCCATTGTCGGCGGCATGGGCAGCCCGCGATGGCCCGCTGCCTGCGCGGCCGAGTCCTCCAGGTACACCGGATCGGTCTGGCCGGTGGCCCTGGCGAACAACCGGAGACGATTCGCGTCGACGACGGTCGAGTGGCTCGGCATTTTCGTGCCGATCAGCGTTTTGTCGATCATGCGTCTATTTCAGCCTGGCCTCGAACAGTTTGAAGATGCGCCGATAGCCGTCGAGCCAGCTTTCCGGGTGCACGTAACCGTGGGGGTCCTGCGGGTAGATTGCCATTTCCCAGTCTTCCTTGCCGAGTTCGATCAGGCGCTGTACGAGCAGGACCGCGTCCTGGAAGAACACGTTGTCGTCGAGCATGCCGGCCTGGATCAGCAGCGCGTCCTCGAGGCCTTCGGCGAAGTTGATCGGCGAGCTGATGTAGAACGCCTCCGGATCGATGTCCGGCGTGTTCAGGATATTCGACGTGTAGCCGTGGTTGTAATGCGACCAGTCGGTGACCGGACGCAGTGCCGCGCCGGCCTTGAAAACGCCGGGCGCCTTGAACAACGCGGCGAACGTCACGAAGCCGCCATAGGATCCGCCGTAGATGCCGACCCGTTCGCGGTCGACGCCGAAGTTCTCGACGAGATAATCGATGCCGTCCCTGTAGTCCTCGAGCTCGGGCACGCCCATGCGGCGGTAGATTGCCGTGCGCCAGTCGCGCCCGTAGCCCTCCGACGCACGGAAGTCCATGTCGATGACGACGTAACCGTGCTGCGCCAGCAGGTTGTGGAACATGTGCTCGCGGACATAGTCCGGCCAGCCGAAGTCCGAGTTCTGCAGGTAGCCCGCGCCG
The DNA here is from genome assembly GCA_028277265.1 of Woeseiaceae bacterium. Lineage (GTDB taxonomy): Bacteria > Pseudomonadota > Gammaproteobacteria > Steroidobacterales > Woeseiaceae > UBA1847. The sequence continues at coordinate 21,571 of JANQGP010000054.1, forward strand.
TGCACGAACATCACCGCCGGGTAGGATTTCGCCGGGTCGTGGCTCTCGGGAAGATAGAGCTTCGAATGAACGGGCTTCCCGACGTGCGACGACGGCACCTCGACGAAGGCCGGCTGCTGCCAGTCGATGGACTTGTAGAGATCGCTCATCGTGTCGGTGAGCTGTCGCGCTTCGGCGCCGGGCCGGTTGTCCTGCACGAATAGCTCCTCGTGGCGTCCGTGTTCGGAATGCGTGATCAGCAATTTCGACTCGTCGGGCGACACGGTGATCGCGCTGTTGCCATCGAGATCGGTCAACTGTTCGGTCCGGCCTGTCGCGATGTCGACACGCCAGCCTTCGTACAGCCCCGGATGTTCGACGTTGGCCCGGTAATAGATGTATCTGCCCGACGGGCCGAGCACGGGATCGAAGACGACGTGATCGCCCGTGACCAGCGGTTTGCTGCGGCGTTCACCGATGTCCTTGGTGTACAGGCCGAGATAGCCGTGGTCTTCCGACAGGAACCAGATCGTCTCGTTGTCGTCGAGCCAGCCGTGCTCGATGTGGTAGTTGTTGACCCAGGCCTCGTCGCTGAGGCGATGCTGACTGACGAGTGCCTTGTCGTCGAAATCGAGTGTCGCGATCCAGCGGTCCTTGTTGTCGTTCGCGTGCACGTAAAGCATCGCCTGCGAGCCGTCGTTCGACCACTGCAATTGATAGAACCGCACGCCTCGCGTTTCGGGCGCCGCCAGGCGGGCTTCGGCCTTCTCGCGATCTTCGCCGACCTCGACGAAATGCTCGATCGCGTTTTCACGAATGTCGGCCAGCGGGTCTTCGTCGATGCCGGGCAGGGTGCCCGGATCGATCTCGTGCGTGTCGCCGCTCTCGAGGTCGACGAGCCAGATGGCCTGCGGCGCCCGGCCCTTGCGGCCGACGCGCGTACGAACGCTACGGGTTTCGACGTAGCCGCTCAGCGTGACGTATTCCGGCATGCTGCCTTCCTTGCCGCCGTCGAAGCTTCCGGCTTCGGTGATGACGAGCAGCCAGCGGCCATCGGGCGACAGCGCCTGCCCCCGCGATTCGAGTTCATCGCCCATGTAGATGGGGGCGGCACTGAACGCTTCGTCGAGCTCGTAAAGTAACGTCTCGCGTTCGCGCGCCTCGTCCTCGTCTTTTTCGGCCTCGCGAAGCTTGCGGTACAGGCGCTCCTGGTGCGCTCTCATGACATCGAAGTCGTCGTCGGCCGGGTCCTTCTCGAAGCGCAGGTTGGTGACCTGTTCAGCGAGGCGCGTCGCCGGGTCGAAGACGAACATCTGGCCGTCGCGCTGAAACGCGATGCGCCTGCCGTCCGCCATGAACATCGGTGCCGATTCCGCGACCGCCGTCCGCGTCACCTGCCAGGACGTATCGCCGTCGCTCATGAATACGTCGCCGGCATAGGTCCAGGCATGCAGGTCGCCGGCTTTGCTGTAGACCGTCGACTCCCGGAAGGTTTGCGACCACGACGACTCGGCAATCTGCGCGATCGCGCCGTCAACCGTGTCCACCGAGTAGAGGTCTGTCAGCTTCGATCCCTCGCGTTTTCGCTCGAAGTAGACGGTTCGGCTGTCGGGCCCCCAGTAAGCATTCCGGGGTCCGTTGCCAAGCCAGTCGGCATCGGCCATGATGCGCTCGAGTGTCAGGTCGCCGGCGTGCGCGAGCGGTGCTGCAACGATCAGGGCAAGCAGCGTCGTGATCTTGATCTTCATCAGGTCTCCGGTTCCGGCCTGTGTGCATGCGCGCCATGCCGCGTAAAGAGGCGCATAATACCCGTCATGAGTGGATTCATCGATCGGCCGTGCCCGATTCGCCGGATTGGCGACGGCCAGCGCAATCATTTCTTCGGCTATTACGACAAGACCCCGTGGGACGACCTCGGTCGCTACCTGTTGTCGAACCAGGTGCCGATCATGACGCAGGACCTCGACGGCGGCGAGGTCGCCGAGGTCGGCTATTTTGACCTCGAGGAAGAGGATAGTTTCAAGGTCATCGGCTCGACGACGGCGTGGAATTGGCAAATGGGCTGCCAGCTGCAGTGGCTCCGGACGCCGGGCGAGCAGCGGATCATCTACAACACGCGGGCGATGGGACCCGAGATCACAGAGTTTCCGTACGCCGATTTCCGCGCCAACGTCTACGACTGCGCCAGCGAAGAGGTGCGCGAACTGCCGCTGCCGATCTATGCCGTCGCACCCGACGGTGCCTGCGCGCTTTGCGTGGACTATGCGCGTTTCGAGGCGACGGACAGGGCGATCGGCTACCGGCCGACGCACCGGCTTACGGGTTTTCGCGCAGCGCACGCGACGACGGCGCCCGAGCCGGCGCCCGACGACGATGGCGTCTGGCGCATGGACATCGAATCGGGCGACTTCGAACTGATCCTGCCGCTACGCCGGTTGTACGATTTCGAGCATGCATCGTCGATGGACGAAGCCGTCCACTGGGTGTCGCACCTCCAGATCGCGCCCGATGGCGAACGTTTCGTATTCGTTCATCGCTGGACTGAGCACGCCGGGGACGAAACCGGCTTCCTGCATCGACTGTTTACCTGCAATGTGGACGGCACGAATCTGCGACTGCTCGAAAGCACCCGGAAACCGCAGCCGCTCGCCAATCCGACCTGGAAGGACGATCATTCCGTCATCGTCTGGGGTCCGCACGACGGTTCGATGCATTACCATCTCTACGACGATCGCGACGGCTCCGTCGAGGCCATCGGCGCCGGGACGCTCACCGAGAACGGGCACATGAGCTACACGAATGACGGGCGCTGGATTTTGACCGACACTTACCCGAACCAGGAGACGAATCATCGCAGGCTGTTGCTGTACGAAATTGCGACCGGCACGTGCTACATGATCGGCGAGTTCTTCGCGGACCCGGACATCGAGAAGCACAATCGCTGCGATCTGCACCCGCGATTCAGTCCGGACAACCGTTTCGTTACGATCGACTCGGTCCATGAAGGCAGCCGGCAGCAATACCTGGTCGACGTATCGGAGCTGACCGGCTGAGGAATCAGTACGCGACTCGACGCGAGAAGAGCGTCAGGAGAATCGAAATCGCCGCGCACAGCCCGAATATCGTGACGAGGTCTTTCGTGTCGGCGCCGCCGTCGATGATGCCGCCGACGACGTAGGGACCGAGTCCGCCGCCGATCATCGTCGTCAGGCCGTTATAGAGGCCGACGCCGTTGGCGACCTGCGCGCGGGGAACGATACGCTGCACGAGCGCAAACTCGGAAGCCGTGTACGAAGACACGCAGAACACGCTCAGGCTCAGCAAGGTGACCGTCAGCCACACGATCTGCGCGGTCCCGGCCATGAAGGCGCTGGTCGCGAGAATGCCGGTGCCGAGATAGCCGATCGCCGCTACGAGCGCCCGGCGGTTCGTCTTGTCGCCGATCACCGCCCACATTGCGAGACCGAGAAGCGACGCGGCGTAGGGAATCGCGGCCAGGAACGAGAGGTCGGCGTAACGAACCCCGTCGAGCGACGACAGGTAAGTCGGCAGCCAGCCGGCGATACCAAGCGCAACCGCATTGTTGATGATGCCGCCGAGCATGATCAGCTGAAAGGGTCTCTCGAGGAGCAGGCGCCACGTCGGATGATCGCCGACGTCGATCGCGCCGGCGCGGTCGTCGAGTTCCGCGGCAAGCGCCGCGCCGACACGCGGGTGGGTCGTAGGCAGGTCGTACACGAAACGCAGTACGAGCGGCAGGCTGACGAGCACGCCGCCCACGGCGAGGACGTAGAAACCCGTACGCCACCCGTGCTCTTCCATGATGGGCACGAGGACGATGGGCGCCGTCAGGATGGACAGAAACAGCCCCGACACCCACGTGCTGTTGGCACGGCTGCGCTCGTCCGGTGCGAACCACGAGTTGGTGAGCTGGTTCATCATCGGCGGATGTACGCCCTCGGAGAGGCCCAACAGAACCCGGCTCGCCATGAAGATCGTCATGACCTGGCTGGCCAGGGCGCCGAGCGCGGTAAACAGGGACCAGAGGAGAACGATGACGACCAGGCTCCTGCGTGCGCCTATGCGCGCCGCAAGCGGCGTCAGGAAGATATTCGCGACGCCGTAGCCGGCATAGAACAGGCCCATGAGGAGCGCGCCGTTCGATGCGGTTTCGGCATCGTTCCAGCCGTTCTCGGCCGCGATCAGCGGCATCGCCAGGGAGATGTTGAGCCGGTCGTAGTAGGCGATCAGGAACGTCACGCTCAGCGTGAGTACCAGCTTCCAGCGTTCGTGATGTCCGGATTGCGTGTTGATGGCGCGCTACGCGTTCGAGTACAGGCGATTGACGAAGTCTGCGAGCAGTTTATCGCGAACCGGGGCCGGCATTTGGTTGAGCAGGTTGTTGATCGAGTCCATGCGCTCCGGCAGTTTGTCCGGGTCAACGCCCGTCGCCCGCTCCAGTACCTCGAGCAGATTGTCGTCCGCGCCATTGAGGAATAAAACCTTCATGTCCTCGGGCATCTCGCGCAGGCCCGCAACGTCTCGCTCGCGCAGCGACGCCTCGCATTCGCCGAGGTCGGCCAGGAATTCATCAACGAGCGGCGCGTTGCTTGCGCCGACCGACAAGTGGAGGTTGGCCGGCGAGTTCGAGAAGCCGAACTGCGGCTGGACGTACCAGCCGCGCGCTCTCATGTCGTCAGCCAGCGCGAATACGTCGATCGTATCCGACGCGATCGAGAACAGGTTCGTTTTCGGCCGCCCGAGTACCCGCAGCGACGGCATCCTTCCGATGCCCTCGATGATCGACGCCGCGGCGTGCTGACACGTTTCGACGAGTTCGAGATATCCTTCCCGGCCGATGTGCTGCAGGGTCGCCCAGCATGCCGCGACCGGCCCGCCGCTTTTCGTCGACAGGACAGTGGGGTTGACGACCGAGTAGCCCGTCCAGCCCGACCACGACCAGATCTGGTAGTCGCGCATGTCGCCGTCGGCGTAGAGGATCGATGATGCGCCTTTGGCAGCGTAGCCCCACTTGTGAAAGTCCATCGACAATTGCGTAACGCCGGGAACCGACAGGTTGAAGTCGGGAATGTCGACGCCGAGCTCCCTGGCAAATGGCAGGTACATGCCGCCGACGCAGGAGTCGACATGCAGCAAGATGTCGTGGCGCAGGCAGATTTCACCGAGTTCCGTGATCGGATCGACGCTCCCGTGCGCGTACGATGGCGCGGAACCCACCATCAGGATCGTCTGGTCGTCGACGGCCGCTTCCATGTCGGCGGGAACGGCACAGTAGGTTTCGTCGTCCACTTCGACCGAACGCGGCTCGATGTCGAAGTAGGCACAGGCCTTGAAGAACGACGAGTGGCCGGTCTCCGGTATCACGATATTGGGCCGGCTGATCTCCGGATAGAGATCGCGGGCCCTGTCCCGCGCGGTCTTGAGAGACAGCAAAATGCTCTCGGTGCCGCCGCTCGTGAAACTGCCGGCCGCATTCGCAGCGCCCTGATGCAGGTCGATTGCCATGCCGATGACCTGCTTCTCGAGCGCGAGGCAGCTCGGAAACGACGTCGGATCGAGGCCGTTCTCGACGAGGAACGAGGAGTAGGCGTCCTTGAGGAGCTGCATCGCCACCGGGCCGGCATCGTAGATGTACGCGAAAACACGACCCTCGGCCCACGGGACGTCGCCCGCTTTGAGCGATTCGAGTTCGGTGAGTAGTTCGTCGGGTCCGCGACCTTTCTGCGGGAACTGCATCGCCGTTCTCAGAAGAACCAGCTGAACGTTGCGCCTACCTGTCGAGGGGCACCGGCAACGCGCTGGGCACCGGTCAGGAAGGTCTCGAGGCTCGTGTAGCCGAGCACGTACTCTTCGTCGAGCAGATTGCGAACCCACAACGCGACGTCGTAGTTGTCGGCACGAATACCGAAACGTGCGTTGACGAGTTTGTGCTCCGGGATCAGCCGCGAGCTGCTGTTGGCCGCATCGGCAAACTGGTCGCCGACCTTCGAGTAGTCGAAACGAAGATAGCCGTCGAATGAGCGTTGCAACGGAATATCGACGTCGATACTGGCACTCAACGAGCTCTCCGGTGCGAACGGGATGTCGTTGCCGCTCGCGTCGAATACGTTGCCTTCGAGATCGACCGCGTTCGGGAAACGGCCGAACGTCGAGTCGAGCACGCCGTAACCGAGGCGGAACTCGGCGTTTTCCGCTATGGCAATCGTCAGCTCGACCTCGACGCCGCGCGACGTCGCATCGGCCGCATTCTGAACGAACTGCCGCTGGCTGAGGATGTCCTGGCTGCGCACCTGCAGGTCTTCCCAGTCGAAATAGAACGCCGCTGCGTTGAGGCGCACATGCCCCCCGGCGAGGTCGGTCTTGATCCCGGCTTCGTAGTTGTAGCCGGTTTCCTCGGCAAACACCTTGTCGACGGAGGGCAGGGCGGCCGTTACGTCGGAGTTGACGCCGCCGACCTTGTAACCTTTCGCCGCGGTGACGTAGATCGTCGTGTCTTCGTTGGGAAAGAAGTTCGCCGTGACGCGCGGCGAGATATCGTCAAACGACTGCGTCTGGCTGTCCGAGCCGACCGGCAGCGTAACGGTCGGCCGCGTGACTTCGGAGAACGTGACTTCGTCGTCGGTCCAGCGCAGACCGAGCGACAGGTCGAAGGCGTCGCCCAGATGCCAGGTGGCCTCACCGAACACCGCAATGCTATCCGTCGTGTTGGCCCGGTCTACGTCTTCGAAATTGCCGACGGTCATCGGTCCGAAGATCGCGGGAATGAGCCCGTTGGCCAGCGCGAACTGGATCTGCGGATCCGAGAAGCCGATTTGCCCGCCATCCGCCGCAAGCGCGAACAATGTAGCGCCCCAAGCGTCGAGATAGGGGTCTGTCGACAGATGCGTCGACAGGTCCGTCTCCGTGATCTCGTCATCGGAGTAAATCGCTCCGACCATCCAGTCGAACGACTCGTTGCCGTAGCTGGCTAGCCTGAACTCCTGGCTCCACGCCGTTGATTCGCTCGTGCGGCTGACGACGAACGCCGGGTAGATCGACATGTCGCCGTCGCCGACGACGTCGAAGTCGTTGTTCATCCAACCCGTGACCGACGTCAGGGTCAGGTTATCGCCGATGTCATAGCGGATGTTGACGATCGCGGTGTCGGTGACGCTGTCGCTCTCGTTCGCGGTATCCGTGGCGATCGTGTCGAAGTTGCTCGGGTAGAAAGGCGTATCCGCTACGGGGATCGGCCATTGCGGGAACTGCGTCGTGTCGATCGGCGCAGTTGGCAGCGGCGCGAACAGGAACGGGAAGAAATTCACCACATCGACAAGCTGAGACGGTATCGACGCGAGGTCGCCGGTCGGTATCAGCACCTGCTGGTCCTGACTCATGTCGGAATGGGAATACGAGGCGTCGATGGTGAGCGTCGAGCTCGGCTCGAAGCGCAACGCGAGCCGGCCGCCCTGCTCGGTACCGTCATTGCTCGTTCCGGAAGGGCCGAGATTCTCGAGGAAACCGCCGACTTCGCGGTGATAACCCGTGAACAACAAGCCGGCCGTGGCGCCGAGCGGCTGGTTGAGCGATACGCGGCCCAGGTATCCGTCGAAGTCGTCCGCTTCCAGTTTGATCGAGCCGCTGCGCCCGGAAAAATCCGGTTTCTTCGTCGTAATGCTGATCGCGCCGCCCATCGTATTGCGGCCGAAGAACGTGCCCTGCGGACCACGCAGGACTTCGATGCGCTCGACGTCGTAGAGACCCGTATCGGCGGTTCGAGACTGGCCCGTTACGAGAATGTTGGGCGCGATGTTGAATTCGTCGACGTAGATGCCGACGGAATTGGCCTTGCCACCGATGTTGGTAACGCCTCGGATGCCGACTTTGGTCGTCGAGCGGTTGCCGCGCGTACTGAATCCGACGTTCGGCGTCTTGCTCGCATAGTCGGTGAACTCGCGAATACCGGCCCGCTCGATCGTCGCCGCGCTGAAAGCGGTGATACTGATCGGAACGTCCTGCAGGCTTTGCTCGCGCTTCTGCGCGGTGACGAGGATCTCCTCGATGACAGGGCTATCGCCGGCGTCCTGTGCCAATGCGCCCGACGAAACGGCTACGAGGCCGAGCACGGCCGCAGCCTGTACGTACCTGGCTGGCATTGCTTTCATGGTATTCCCCCCCAGGGTGCTGGTTTGTTGCTCGATTATTAGCTAATTGGACAAGTGTACAAGTATCATTGTACGTTTGTCCAATGAAATCGTGCCCGATTTCTGCGAGAATCGTCCTATGAAAAACGCCGGTGTTGTCGAACTCGAGAAACGCGGTACGCGTCCCCGCGGGGAACGAACGCGCCGCAAGATTCTGAACGCGACGCTCAACGTCATCGCGAAAGAAGGCGTGCGGGGCACGACTCACCGGGCAATTGCGCGCGAGGCGGGCGTTCAGCTGTCGCTGACGACCTACTATTTTCGCGACCTGAACGAGCTCATCTCGCTTGCATTCCGTACGTTCATGGACCGCGACTACGGCACGGTGACCGAACAATGGGACAAGGCGTTCAGGTACCTCGACCAGTTTTCTCCGCCCGACCTCGCTGATCCGGAAGCACGGCGACGCATCGTCGACTACTGCACCAAGCGTATTGTGGATCACGTCAGGCATGGGCTGACCCGCCACCCGGAGGGACTCGCTGTCGAGCATCACTTTTTCTACGAGGCGTTGAACGACCCGACGATGCAGGAATTGTCGGACCTTCATCGCAGCCGGTTGTTAGAGCCCATGGTCCGGTTTTGCGAATACTTCAATGCGGCCGATCCGGAGACCGACGCGCGCCTGCTATTCGGCACGATAACGCGGCTCGAGTACCAGGCCCTGCCGTCGGTACCGAACGACGTCGACTACAAATCCATACGCAATGAGATCCGCCGCATCGTCGGCTGGATCGTCAACTCAGACTGAGGCTCTCACGATGACCGAAGCAGCCACCCCGATCAGCACGCAACCCGATTACAGCGCGATGTTCACTGGCCTCAAGACGGTGTTCGAGTCCGAACGCACGATGAGCCTCGAGTGGCGGGCGCGGCAACTCGAAGCGCTCGAACGCATGATGATCGAACGCGAACGGGATTTTCTCGACGCGTTGAAGGCCGACCTCGGCAAGCATGCCCTGGAGGCCTGGTCGGCCGAAGTGTCCTACGTTGCGGGCGACGCGGCCTATTGCCGGAAGAACCTCAGGCGGTGGACCCGGCGCCGGAAGGTCGGTACGCCGATGGTGGCGCAGCCCGGCAAGAGCTGGGTTCAGCCCGAACCGCTCGGCGTCGTTTTGATCATCGGCGCATGGAATTATCCGCTGCAACTGACCCTGGCCGGGCTCGCTGCGGCGATCGCCGCGGGCAACTGCGCCGTCATCAAGCCCTCAGAACTTGCGCCGGAAACCTCGGCGGTCACGGCGCGGCTCGTCGCGGAGTATCTCGACAACGACGGCATAAAGGTCGTCGAAGGCGCCGTCCCGGAAACGACGGCCTTGCTGGAGTTGCCGTGGGACCACATTCTCTACACCGGCGGCGGCCAGGTCGGCCGCATCGTCATGACGGCTGCCGCAAAACACCTGACGCCGGTGACGCTGGAGCTGGGCGGCAAGAGTCCCTGCATCGTGATGCCCGACGCAGACCTCGAGACGACCGCGAAACGCATTGCGTGGGGCAAGTATTCCAACGCCGGTCAAACCTGCGTTGCGCCCGACTACGTCCTCGCCGATGCCGAGACCGAAGAGAAACTCGTTCCGCTGTTGCGTCAGACGATTAGCGAAATGTTCGGTGACGATCCGCAACGGTCCGATTCCTACGGCCGTATCGTCAACGACCGCCATTTCGAACGGGTCTCCGCGTTTCTCGACTCCGGTGAGGTCGTGATCGGCGGCGAAACCGATGCCGCAACGCGCTACATCGCGCCGACCGTGCTGGCCGGTGTCGCGGCGGACAGCCCTGTGATGCAGGAAGAGATATTCGGCCCGGTACTGCCGATCGTGCGTGCCGACAGTCTCGAAGAGGCGATCCGGTTCGTGCGCGCTGGTGACAAGCCGCTGGCCGCCTATATCTTCACCAGGGACCGGAAGGCCGAGGAGCGATTCCTCGAGATGGTCGCTGCGGGCAATACCTGCATCAACGATACGATGATGTTCATGACCGTCCACGAATTGCCCTTCGGGGGCGTTGGCGGCAGCGGTATGGGGAATTACTCCGGCGAATACGGTTTCAGGACGTTCAGCCACATGAAGCCCGTGATGCGTCGCGGCTGGTGGCCGGATCCGGACCTCCGATACGCACCCTACACCGACAGGAAATTCAAACTGCTGCGCAAACTGCGCTGATGCCGGCAGACCGGGACTATTTCACGGCGCTCGGCGCGCTGCTGCGCAGTATTGGCAGCGGCATCCCGAGACTGGTCGTGGATCTCGACCGGCTCGATGCCAACCTCGAGCGCCTGCTCGAACTACAGACGCCCGAGTCCCTGCGCTTTGTTGCCAAGTCGCTGCCGAGCCCGGAATTGCTCGCGCATCTGTTCTCGCGAACCGGCCGGCAGCGGCTGATGGTGTTTCACCTGCCGTTCCTGCTGCAGATCGTCGAGGCTTTTCCGCAGGCAGACGTACTGATGGGCAAGCCTATGCCGTTCGCCGCGACGCGGCGGTTCTACGCGGATCGCCCCGACAACGATTTCGACGACGTGCGGCAACTGCAATGGCTCGCCGACACCCGGAAGCGTTTGCTGCAATTCGTCGAGTTGTCGCGCGACCTCGGGCGACCCGTGACGGTGAGCATCGAACTCGATATCGGCATGCACCGTGGCGGCATCGATCGGTCCGAGGAGCTCACTGGCATGCTCGATACGATTCGCGGCCATCGAGACGAGCTCCGCCTGGCCGGGTTCATGGGCTACGACGCCCACGTACCGAAAGCGCCGTGGCCGTATTCGGTGTCCCGCGCATCGAACAGGGCCAGGAATCGCTACGGTGAGTTGCTCGAGTACGCATGGGCCAACTACCCGGATCTCGAGGACGGCAACTGGTGTGTCAACGGGGCCGGCAGCCCGACAATTGCCATGCACGGCGAGGACTCGCCACTCAACGACTACTCGGTCGGCTCCGCGCTGGTCAAGCCGACGAGCTTCGACCTGCCGTCGCTGGCGGCCTTCGAGCCGGCAGCCTGGATTGCGGCACCCGTACTCAAGCGCCTGCCCGGTGTCCGGATTCCCTTTGTCGAGAAGCTGCCGTCCGGCGGCCGCGATACGTTATTCATCTACGGCGGCAAGTGGATGGCGGAGCCGTCGTACCCTGAAGGCCTGAAGGAGAATACGGCGTACGGGGTCAGCTCGAACCAGCAGATGCTGACGGTCCCGTCGAGCAGCGACGTCGGTGTCGACGACTATGTATTCCTGCGTCCGACACAGAGCGAAGCCGTCCTGCTTCAGTTCGGCGATCTTTGCGCCGTCCGGGGGGCAAGGCATATCGCGGACTGGCCGGTATTCCGGAACGCCGGCTACCCGGCCGGGAGAGCCTGATGCGCTGGCTGCGTCGTACTGCTTTTGCCCTGACTGCACTCGCGATCATCGTGCTGCTCGGAGGCTGGCTGGCGGTCAGCCGTTCGAACCTGGCGCCGGGCGGCACGCACGCCGTCGAAGGGATCGTTTCGCCCCTCGAGATTCGTTTCGACGAGTACCTGCGGCCGTTCGTCGCGGCCGGGAACCTCGGGGACGTCCTCTTCGCCGAAGGTTGGTTGCACGCCCGTTATCGCCTGTGGCAGATGGAGCTGCTGCGGCGGGCGGGCAAGGGGACGTTGTCCGCCGCGCTGGGCGCGGATCTCCTGGACGTCGACAAGAGTCTCTGGCGGGCTGGAGTTCCGCAGCTCGCCGAAGCGCTGGAAGCGCAGGCTTCCGCGGAAACCCTCGCGCTCGTCGACGCGTACGTTGCCGGTGCCAATGCAGGCGTCGACTCCTATCCGGCCCGACCGCCCGAGTTCGTGCTCGCAGGCATCGAGCTCTCGCCCTGGCGGCGGCGCGACGTGTTCGCCGTCGGCGCCGTCATCGCCTTTCAGTCGGCCAACAACATGCGCAAGGAACAGCTGCGCATGGCGCTTGCGAATGCCCTCGATCGCGAACACTTCGCGTTGTTCCTGCCCGACGAATCCGCGACGCCCGGTTTTCCTTATGTCCTGCGGGATCCGCGACTGATAGTCGATAGTGTGTTCTTCGATTCGCTCGATGCCTTCGAGCAGCGCCTGATGCCCAGCGCGTCGCTCGGCAGCAGCGGCTGGGCGCTGTCGCCTTCGAGGTCCGCGACGGGCAACGCCCTGTTCGCGTTCGATTCTCACGATGCGCTCACGATGCCGAGTCTCTTTTACGAGGTGCATCTCTTCTACGGCGAAGCCAGGAGCATCCGCGGCTGGTCGCTGCCGGGCCTGCCGGGCGTGATCAACGGCTTCAACGAGCGCGTCGCATGGGGCATGACGAACATCGGCGACACGCAGGACCTGTTCATCGAAACGCGCAACCCTGACGATCCGTCGCAGTTTCTCCATGACGGCGAGTGGATCGACGCGGAATCCCGGAGCGTGACGCTGTTCGTCAAAGATCGTGAGCGACCCGTGACGTTCGAGGTGCTGACAACGCCGAACGGTACGCTCGTCGAGAACGAACCGCCCGTTTCCCTGAGCTGGACCGGCCACGATACGCGAGGGCGCGGCATCGAGGCGCTGCTGGCCATGAACACCGCCGAAAGCTGGGAGGCATTCGAAGCTGCGATAAACCGGCATGCGGCCCCATCGGCGAACATCACGTACGCCGACAGGGATGGACGCATTGCGTTTCGTACGATCGGATTACTGCCCGTACGGGGCGTCGGCAATGGCCTGGTCCCGCTGGACGGCAGCAAATCGGAGCACGGCTGGACGGGCTTCGTTCCGGATGGCGAACTGCCGATGCTTCTCGACCCCGAGTACGGCTACGTGGCGGCGGCGAACGCGAAGGTCCACGACGGTGAGCCGCTCGTATCGGCCGACAATGCGGCGGGCTATCGCATGCGGCGCCTGCAGGCCGTACTCTCGAGCGACGGCGAGTTCACGCTCGACGACATGCAAGAGCTGCAGCTCGATGCGTTCAACTCGCAGGCTGCCCTGCTTCTGCCTCACATGCTGCCCGGGCAGGACGTGTGGCCGGCGGCCGAGGGCCCCGGTATCGACTGGCTGAAAGACTGGCTCGAGAACCCGGTCAACGGCGCCGATTCGGCGGGTGCCCTGATCTGGGAACACTGGTATCCGAAAATCGCTCGACTTGTGTTCGGCGCGAAGCTCGACAACCGCTTGCTCGAACGACTGATGCGCGACAATTACGTGCTCAATCACGCGCTCGATCGGCTGATCGTCACCGAGCACGACTCGCCCTGGTGGCAGGGCAGGCGTGAGGAGATTCTGCACGAGTCGCTGCTCGACACGCTTGGCGAGCTCACGAGCCGGTACGGTGAGGACCCGATGCGATGGCGATGGGATTCGGTCCATACGGTGAGTTTCCGCCACGAGCTTCACGGTGCGTCGGCGCTTCTCGACAAGTGGCTGAGTCGCGGCCCGTATCCCTGGGGCGGCGGTCATCCCGTTCTGGCCCGTGCGCGGTATACCTATGACCGGTTGTTCGAGGGCCGGGCCGGCGCGACGGTGCGTGTCGTGATTGAAATGTCCGATCCGATGACTGCTCGGGCGATCATGCCCGGCGGACAGCACGGACATCCCGTCAGCAGCTACTATGACGATCAGTTGGAAGGCTGGCTGGCCGGTGAACTCGGCGACCTGGCGAACGGTCCTTCGATTACCATGGAACGGGTGACGAAACTGATCCCCCAAAAGCAGACTTCTCGCGAGGCGGTCCGATAGTGAAGCGTAGCCGGATACAGATCTTGCCCGTCGCATTGCTTGCCGCTGCCTGCGTCGGCGCCAGTGATGTCTCCGTTGAGATTGGCATCGACGCGCCGGATGGCTATATCCGCGGCGCAGTCTTTGAGCTTGGCGCCGTGTATGAAGCGGATGGTGTGGAGGAACAGGTGGATGTCGACGACCGTGTGCTCGAGTCAGACCCGAGCTTCATCGTGCGTGTGCCTGCTCGCGAGCAGTCCAGGTTGCTCGCAATCGTGACCGAGTTGCGGCACCCGAAATACAAGCCCACAAAGGTGACCGTCGACATGAGTCGGGACTCGTCGTCGCGGACAGTGACGCTGCAGCCGCGGCGATGGACGACGAACGAGAGGAACACGTTTATCCAGCCCGCATACGGCACAGCGGTTGCAGCTGTGGAGCACCTGGACTGGATCGGCGAGATCTACTTCCGGCGCCCCGAATGGTTTCTGATAAACGAAGCGTTTCAGCGGGACCATCGGCTCGTAGCCATGCTGGCATATGGCGGAGGTGGCAAGACAGGTCATTGGGAAGAGGTGCGCCTTGCCAATATCGAGCGGTGGAAATCCCTGCAGGAGTCCATGGAAGAGAGGTCGTATACGCCTTGCCCGCCCGGTTACGAGCCGGAGGGTTTCGCGCACCGCCCTTGCGGCGCCGAGAAGCTCAACATTACCTACTACGAGCGCGACGACGGCAAAGCCCCGGTAGCAGCGGAAGAGGAATGGCAGAGCCAGGTTGCTCATGCCCGCGCCGACCTTGCGAAGCGACTTCAGCTAAACGAGTCTGCCGTCCAGCTCGGCGGGTACGAACTGAGATCCTATGATCCCGAGTTGGCTTTCTGCCCCGATGCCGGGGAGCCTCCAAACGTCGAAGACGAGCCCGGTTACGAGATCATCTTCAGTGTCCGGGACCGTGGCGTGTTCGTGTACCTGGGAAGGAAGGGCGAGCTGCCGTTCTATTGCAGGAGCAGGACGTAGGGGTCGAGGCAAGGCTTCCGTTCGAACGTCCGGTTTCGGGGTACTATGACGTTCTGCCAACGACCCCTTGCGGCCATTCCAACGATGGCGCTACTTCCTTTTTTCAAGGAGTCATCGACTGATGCTGCGGGCACGAATATCACACGTATTTCCGGCTTCGATGTTCGCAGTCTTCTGGTCTTGCGTTTGCCTTGCCACCGAATCCAATCTGGAAAACGACGTCGAGGACGCCATTGTCGAGGAGGGCCTGGCCGGGATTGCCTGGACGCTGGTCCGTGAAAACGGCGACGTGACTCTGGGCTCGGCCGGTGCGAAGGATAACAGCACCGGCGCTGCTTTCGCCCCGGATACCCGGTTTCATGTCGGCTCACTGACCAAGACTCTGCTGGCTACCGGCGTCCTCAGGTTGGCTACCGAAGGGCAGATCAGTCTTGACGCTCCGGTGCTTCGTTATCTTCCGGACCTGTTTTCTGACCAGCCTCCAGCCGGCTTCTCCGACATCGAAGTCCGACACCTCCTGGATCATACGGCCGGTCTGAACGACGCGCAGATGTGGCACGTGTTTAGCGAGCGTGCCAGTCCGGATGGTCCGCTTATCGCCGCATTCACCGATCCGGAATCTCAGTTACGGGTTCGATCGCCGCCTGGAGCCCGCTTCTCTTACTCCAACACGGGTTACACCTTACTTGGAATGATCATCGAGTCGGTCGTCGGTGATCGGTACGAAACGTACCTGGATGAGCATGTGCTGGCACCTCTCGCGATGCGCGACAGTACGTTCAAGTTCACCAGGCAGGAGGGCGAAGGTGCCGACCCCATGCTGGCCTGGGGGCACGTTGATGACGGCTCGCGGTTTGCGTCAAGCCCGGTATTCCTGAGACCCGCCGGGCAGTTCACAACGACGATTGCCGATCTGGCCCGATTCGCCCGGTTTTTGTTGGGCGATGGCGTTGTTGACGGCCGGAGGTTTATAGATGAGTCCCTTATGGGGTCCAGAGCCAGGCCGCTCGGGACGGAAGCGGCGAATGAGGGCCTGGTCGCGGGTTACGCTCTCGGTCTGGGGCGTCGGGACCGACACGGTGTGGTTGGATACTGCCATAGCGGAAATATCGTCGGTTTCGTGGCAATGCTCTGTATCTTTCCCGATGAGCAAAGTGCTTTCGCGTACAGCGTCAACACGGACAGCGAAACCGCAGACTACGGCCGTTTCGATAGCTTGTTCATTGAAGCGCTCGACGTCGCCAAGGCAGTACCGCCACAAACAGCAAGTCCTGCTTCCGATATCTCGGAGTGGCAAGGTCGTTACGTGCTTAGCCCGAATCGCTTCCAGGCTTTCGAGTACCTCGATACCGTATTCGGCTCTATCAGGATTTCCGCCAACGGAGATCTTCTCACCTTGGCGTCGATGCAACAGGAAGACCGGAATTTGCGGCCCGTAGGTGAACGCCTCTTTTCGGCCAACGACCGTTCCGCGACATCACATGTATTCTACCGGGGCGAGGACGGGGAGTATCTGGTCAGCGACGGCTTCCTGACCTTCGAGAAGACGGCGGCAGCCTATCTGATCGCACACTGGACCAGCATTCTCCTCGGGCTTGCCGGGCTGGCCTGGATATTGTTTGTCGGCACCGTTTCGCTGATTCGATACCGCCTGAAGATGTTTCGGCGACCCGAGGCTCCGGCTTTCGTCGCTTCAGTCTTGCTTTTTGCCCCGATTCCGTTTTTTCTGACTCAGTCGTTCATGGCTCTTGGAGACCCCACTTTTGCAAGTGGATTGCTGGCAGCTGCCACACTGTTGCTTCCGATTGGAATGCTCCTGACGGTATTGCGTACAAAGAAGACGTGGAAAGTGTCGCCGCTGGACCTTGCCAATGGAACGGCAGCTGCCTTTGTGGTGCAATGGTGTGCGGTACTCGTAGCAGCGGGCATGTTGCCTTTCAGGCTTTGGGCTTGAGGCCACGTGCGGGTCTCGCCATCTCGCCGGCCGGCCGCGGGTGCAAAACAGGCAAGGGGGCGCGATGTCGAAGATGATCATTGGGTTTTTGCTCGGCGTGGTAACAACCCTTGTTGTGGTCCACCTTGTCGGCGATCCGCCTTCG
>JANQGP010000120.1 GCA_028277265.1 Woeseiaceae bacterium
GGCCGTTTCGACGTCGTCGTCGCCAATATCCTCGCCGGACCGCTTGTCGAGTTTGCCGACTCCATCACATCACACCTCGCCAGGGACGGTATGCTTGCGTTGTCGGGCGTATTATGTGAACAAGCCGACGAAGTATTAATGACTTACGAGCCCTGGATCGACTTCGAGGAACCGGTCTTCAGGGAGCAGGACGGCCAGAAATGGTCGAGACTGGCAGGCAGGAAAAGGTAAGCGCACTCGATGTATACCCAGTGCCCTGAATGTAGTACCGCGTTTCGCGTGACCGCGATGGTGTTGAAGCAGGCTGCCGGCAAGGTCCGATGCGGCGGCTGCGGCCACGCATTCAATGCGCTCGAGTACCTGTCCGAGACCATGCCCGACCAGCCGGCAGCGAACGACGTCGAGGAAGTCCTGCCCGAACTCAAGCCGGAACCGCTGATTGACGGCGATGGACTGCCTGCATCGATTTCGGCAGAGCAGAGCGCCGCGTTGCTCAAAACGCTGGACGAACTCGCCGGTTCCGACATTCGTATCGAGGACACCGGCGTCGAATGGCGCGTGCTCGACGACGAGGAACTCGGCGATTCGCCCGTCGATGAAATCCTCGAAGAATCGCCGACGCCCGTCGACCAGTTCCTCACCGAGACGCCGGCGCAAATCGACGCCCCGGAAATATTCGACGAAGAGGCGAACGCGCCTGCGCAGACGCCCGTCGACGAACTGCGCTTCGACGACAACACACCGCTGCCCGACGACTTCGACTTCGGGGACGATTCATCGTTCGCGCCCGCACCGGTCGAAGAACCCGTAGCCGACGAACCGATCGAGGAAGCGACCGCGGAACCGCAACCGGACGTCGACCTCAGTGAACCCGACGAGTGGACGGATATTCTCGACGAATTCGACGACCTCGGTGCCGCTGCGGCGCTCCCGCTCGACGAGGAACTCGCTGCACTCGACGAGGAAATCGCGGACGAAATCCCGGCCGAGCCCGAGGAACCCCCGGCAGATGCCGAAGACGACGGCGAAGCGCTGCTCGATATGGATACCCAGTTTGCCCTCCAGGCCGAGGCGATGGGCATCGACCTCAGCGGGATTCACGAAACGGTCGACGAAGCGGCGGAAGAGGCCGAAGAGCTCGAGCTCATGGACGACGCCGACGAGCAATCGGACGACGACGAGCAACCGGACGACGAAGTACAACCGGACGACGGCGACGAACAACCGGACGACGGCGACGAACAACCGGACGACGGCGAGCCCGATATTCCGCCGATCGCCGAGGAGGAGCACTCGATCGACATGCAGATCGATGCCGAGCTCATGGCCGTTGCCGTCGAGGACGAGGACGGCTTTGCTTCCACGATCATCATTCCTGACGGCGAAGCCGAGGAAGCGGTGCTCGCCGAGGCATCCGGCGATGATGGTGAACGCGATGACGATGCCGGCAGCGGGGAAGCGGAAGAGGCCCTCAAGGACACGAGCGCCGGATTCGAGACGATCATCATGGAAGGCGAGCACATCCGCTCCGGTCTGGACGGGGAACTGGCGAAGGAGGAGGAAGACAAGGCCGCCGCCGCGGCACTTGTCGGCGCCGCCGCTGCCGAGCGCGAAGCCGAACGCGAGGCCGCCACGGGCGATCGGCGACGGCTCCTGGTCGGGAGTGCCGTCGCGCTGATAGTGCTGTTCGCGATGCAGGCCCTGCACCAGCAACGCGACGCGCTCGCGAAGATCCCGGCGTTCAACACGATTGCCGGCCCGATCTACCGCGTGATCGGCCAACCGCTCTCGCCCGAGTGGGACATCACCGGTTGGCGCTTCGAGGCGACCCGGGGTAGTACGGACGGCGGCGAACAGAACCTGACGATCTACTCACGGCTCGGCAACAAGCTGGACGAGCCGCTACCCTATCCGCTCATCGCAATCTCCCTGACCGATCGGTTCGAGGAAACCATCGGCAGCCGCATTCTCGACCCGTCGGATTATCTGGCCAGCGACCTCGATCCGAGAAACCTGGTGCAGCCGGGCAACACGTTCAACGCGGTGATGACGATCGCGGCGCCCGATCCCGAGGCGACGGGTTTCAAGCTCAACGTGTGCTACCGTGATACCGGTGGCGACCTGCGTTGCGCGATCGATGATTTCAAGTAAACCGCTTCGTATCGGACCCTATACTCTGCCCAGTCCCTTCGTTCTCGCTCCGATGGCAGGCGTGACCGACGCGCCGTTCCGCCGCCTCTGCCGGCGTTACGGTGCCGGCATGACGACGTCGGAGATGACGACGGCCGACACCAGTCTCTGGCAGACACCCAAGTCGCGCCATCGTCTCGACCTGGACCTCGACGCCGAACCGGTCACCGTGCAGATTGCCGGGTCCGAGCCCGGGCAACTCGCGATAGCTGCACGGGCCTGCGTCGACCGCGGCGCGCAGATCATCGATATCAACATGGGCTGCCCGGCGAAGAAAGTGTGCCGGAATGCGGCCGGGTCGGCATTGCTGCGCGATGAGAAACTCGTCGCCGAGATTCTCACGACGGTCGTTGCCGCCGTCGACGTCCCCGTCACCCTGAAATACCGTACAGGCTGGGATCGCGAACACCGCAACGCCGCCCGGATCGGAAGAATCGCAGAAGACGCGGGCATCCGGTGCCTGGCGATTCACGGGCGCACTCGCGCAGATCGATACAAGGGCGAGGCCGAATACGAGACCATTGCCGAGGTCAAGGCGAGTGTTTCGATTCCGGTCATTGCCAACGGCGATATCACGACAGTCGAGAAGTCGCTTGAAGTTTTGCGTGTAACTGAAGCAGACGGCTTGATGATCGGACGCGGTGCGCAAGGGCGTCCGTGGATCTTCCGTGAACTCGCCGGTCTCATCGACCCGTATGCGCAAAAACCACAGCTAGAAAAAAACGAATTGCGTGATATTATGCTCGGCCACTTGGATGATCTGCACCGGTTCTATGGGGAAGCAACCGGCGTCCGAGTGGCCCGAAAACATCTGACCTGGTACTGCGAAAACCTGGAGCAAGCCGATCAATTTCGGCAACAGGTAGTGCGTGTCGACAGCGCTCGCGAGCAGATGCGTTTGACGGAGCAGTACTTCTTGGGGATCGAACGACGTGGCACATCAAAAGAAAAAGAATCGCGATCTGAAAACCAACCGGAAGCCACTTTGCAAACACACTGAAGATGCACTCGAGACCTATTTCGCCGCGCTCAACGGCGATCGCCCGGGTGACTTGTACGATCTGGTGATCGGCGAGGTGGAACGGCCATTGTTCAAGGCCGTCATGGACTACACGCAGGGGAACCAGAGCCAGGCCGCCGGAATACTCGGCATCAATCGCGGTACCCTGCGCAAGAAGCTCAAGACCTATTCCCTTATCCAGTAACACTCCCCCAGGAATCCGAATGTTCAACGTAAGACGCGCGCTCGTCAGTGTCTCTGACAAGCGTGGACTCATTCCTTTTGTACGGGGCCTCGCCGCGTTGGGCGTCGAAGTGCTGTCAACCGGCGGTACCTGCCGCCAGCTCCGCGAAGCCGGTCTCGATGTCGTCGAGGTGTCGGAGAAAACCGGGTTCCCGGAGATCATGGACGGCCGCGTGAAGACGCTGCACCCCGTCATCCACGGTGGCCTGCTGGGCCGGCGCGGCACCGACGAAGCCGTCATGGCCGAGCACGGCATCGAGCCCATCGATCTGCTCGTCGTCAACCTGTATCCGTTCGAACAAACGATCGCGCGCGACGATGCCACGATCGACGATGCGATCGAGAACATCGATATCGGCGGCCCGGCGATGATCCGTGCGGCGAGTAAGAACCACGATGGCGTCGCGGTGTGCGTGAGCCCGGACGACTACGACGCCGTGCTCGAAAAGCTCGAGGCCGGCAGCCTCGACGTCGAGGATCGCCGCCGGCTGGCTGCGAAAGCCTATGCGCATACCGCCAGCTACGATGCTGCGATTACGCGGTACCTTTCGGCGTCACTGGGCGACAGCGTGCTGGGCGAGCGCTTCCTCTACTCGGGCGGCCGGTCGGAGACGTTACGCTATGGCGAGAATCCGCACCAGGAGGCTGCGTTCTACGTCGACCAGCGGGCAGCGCCGGGTTCGCTCGCGACAGCGAAACAGCTGCAGGGCAAGGCGCTCTCCTACAACAACATCGCGGACGGCGATGCGGCGCTCGAATGCGTGAAGCAATTCGACGATCCGGCCTGTGTCATCGTAAAGCACGCCAACCCGTGCGGCGTCGCCGTTGCGTCGGGTCTTCTCGAAGCCTACGAGAAGGCATTTCGCACCGACCCGACATCGGCATTCGGAGGCATTATCGCGTTCAACCGGCCACTCGACGCGAAGACCGCAGCCGCGATCATCGAGAAACAGTTCGTCGAGGTCATCATCGCGCCCGCGGTCGACCGTGGCGCACTGGAGGCCTGTGCGATCAAAAAGAACGTGCGTGTCCTCGAGACGGGCGCGCTGACCGGCGGCTCCTCTGCCGGGTTCGACTTCAAGAAGGTCTCGGGCGGTCTGCTCGTCCAGACGAGCGACCATGGCATTATTCGCGATACCGAACTCGCGGTCGTCTCCGACAAGGCGCCGACGCCGGAGCAGATCCAGGACATGTTGTTTGCCTGGACGGTCGTCAAGTACGTCAAGTCGAACGCCATCATCTTCTGCAAGGACAACATGACCATCGGCGTCGGTGCCGGCCAGATGAGCCGCGTCTATTCGACGAAGATCGCCGCGATCAAGGCCGCGGACGAGGGTCTCGAGGTTCGGGGCTCGGTCATGGCCTCGGACGCATTCTTCCCGTTCCGCGACGGCATCGATGCGGCGGCGGAGACCGGTATCTCGGCCATCATCCAGCCGGGCGGCTCGATGCGTGACGATGAGGTCATCGGGGCCGCCAACGAACACGGTCTGGCGATGGTCTTCACGGGCATGCGACACTTCCGGCATTGATGAAAGTTCTGATCATAGGTTCGGGCGGCCGGGAACACGCGCTGGCGTGGAAATGTGCACAGTCGGCCGGTGTCGATGAGGTGCTCGTTGCCCCCGGCAATGCAGGGACCGCGCGCGAGCCAGGCGTGCGGAACATCCCCGTTGCTGCCGAGGACATCGAGGCGCTTGCGGGGCTGGCGAGGAACGAACAGGTCGCGTTGACGATCGTCGGTCCCGAGGCGCCGCTGGTCGAAGGCATCGTTGACCGTTTTGCAGAAATCGGTATGCCCTGTTTCGGCCCGACCGCCGCCGCCGCGCAACTCGAAGGGTCCAAGGCGTTTACAAAGGACTTTCTCGCCCGCCACGGCATTCCGACGGCGGCGTATCGGAGCTTCAGCGACCTCGCCGACGCGCTCGCCTACATCCGCGAACGGGGTGCGCCGATCGTCATCAAGGCTGACGGCCTCGCCGCCGGCAAGGGCGTCATCGTTGCAAAAACGCTTATCGACGCCGAACGGGCCGCTACCGACATGCTTGCCGGCGGCAATTTCGGCGACGCCGGCGCGAGAGTCGTCGTCGAGGAATTCCTTGACGGCGAGGAAGCGAGCTTCATCGTCATCACGGACGGCACGACGATACTGCCGCTTGCGACATCGCAGGATCACAAGGCACGCGACGAAGGCGATGTCGGACCGAACACGGGCGGCATGGGCGCTTACTCGCCGGCCCCGGTCGTCACGCCGGAGATCGAGTCCCGCATCATGGACGAGGTCATCAAGCCGACCCTGGTCGGCATGCGGGAAGACGGGCACCCCTATCTCGGCTTTCTCTACGCCGGCCTCATGATCATGGCCGATGGGACACCCAGGGTCATCGAATTCAACTGCCGCATGGGCGATCCCGAGACACAGCCGATCATCGCGCGCCTGACGTCGGATCTCGTCGGGATCTGTCAGGCAACGCTCGACGGTTCGCTCGCGTCGGTTACGGCAACCTGGGACGCCCGCGCGGCGCTCGGAGTCGTCATGGCCGCCGGCGGATACCCCGCGGACTACGTGAAAGGGAGGGTGATCACGGGCCTCGACAACGCGGACAGCGAAACGCGGAAGGTCTTCCATGCCGGTACGGCGCTGGATGTCGATTCGGTCACGACCAGCGGCGGGCGCGTGCTCTGTGTCGTCGGCCTTGGAGACTCAGTGGCCTCGGCGGCGGCGGAGGCCTACGAAGCCGTCGGCAAGATCCATTGGGAAGACGCCTGCTTTCGGCGGGATATCGGCCACCGGGCGATTGCGCGGGAGCAGACCTGAGTCGTGCTGACGAGCACGCAGGCGCTCGAGGCGATTCTCGCCGCCATGCCGTCCTTGCCGGCGGAATCGGTGAGGCTGCCGGACTCGGCCGGTCGTGTATTGCGGCAGACGGTCGTCGCAGAGCGTGACCAGCCGCCTTTCGACCGTGTCATGATGGACGGCATCGCGATCGCGCACGAGGCCTTCGCCGGCGGCACCCGTTCGTTTCCGATCCAGGCCACCCAGGCTGCAGGCGACCCTGCCCTTTCGCTCGATCCCGGTGCGGCCATTGAAATCATGACCGGCGCGTCGCTGCCCGAGCATGCCGATTGCGTCATACCGGTGGAGCGCATTGCGGTCGCGGACGGCGTTGCGACTCTCGAGGACGGCTATCGGCCGGCAAAGAGCCAGTTCATTCATGCACAAGCGTCTGATCACGCGGCCGGCACGACGCTCCTGCACCCTGGAAGGCGCATCGCGCCCGCGGACGTCGCCGTGATCGCATCGGCGGGTCTCGCGAGGGTCGATGTCACTCGCGCTGCCGTGACGCGCGTGATTTCGACCGGCAACGAACTGGTTGCGGCGGGCAGGGATATCGCCCCGCACCAGATACGCATGTCGAACGGGCCGGCACTCGTTGCCCTGCTCGCTCGCCACGGCCATGCGGATTGCGCCCACGACCACGTTGCCGACGATCCGGCGGCCCTCCGTGAGGCGATCGGCGCAAACCTCGACGTTGCCGACGTTCTGATCCTGAGCGGCGGTGTCTCGATGGGCAAAGCAGACCACGTCCCGGACGTCCTCGCGGACCTCGGTGTCAAGGTCTCGTTTCACCGCATCAGCCAGCGTCCGGGCAAGCCGATGTGGTTCGGCACGGCCCCGAGAGGACAAGCCGTGTTTGCGCTTCCGGGAAACCCCGTCTCGGCGCTCGTGTGTTGCCGGCAATACGTCGTTCCGGCGCTTGACAAGGCCGCTGGCGCATTGCCGAACACGCCCGAATTCGCGTCCCTCGCCAGTGACGTCACGTTCGAGCCGGACCTCACCTGCTTCCAGCCCGTCAGCCTCGTATCGAACGCGGCCGGACAGCTTCTCGCAATGCCTGTCAGGACCAATACGTCCGGAGATTTCACGGCATTGTCGGGAACGGACGGCTACGTGGAACTGCCGAAGGAACAGTCGCATTTCCCGGCCGGTACGGCCGTCATCGTCACCCGTTGGTAACCGGTTCCGTTTCGCCGGCTGAGTCGATACAGACTTACCCGATTTCAGCTACTAGACTCGTTTTATGGCGGTTCAATACACGATCGCGTACGAGAGCCCGCACGTCGTCGTACACGTATCCGGAGTGCCGGATCGCGAGTCCGTTTCGCAAATGTGGCGCGATATCACCGTGAGCTGCCGCGAGAACCGCTGCTACGCGGTACTTGGACTCTCCGCCACGGACCGCTCCGTCGCGCTTGAAGACGCGCTGGATTATGCGAGCATCTTCGAGGAGGCTGGCGTTACATCCGACTATCGCATCGCCTGGGTGCAGTCGAATCAGGCGGCGATGGTCATGATCGAGCTGATTTCCGAGATGACGAGAAACCGCAAACTGGCAGAAAGCAAGGTCTTTTCTGACGAAGCCGAAGCGCGTCGCTGGCTTGCCGAACCCAACTAGCTCGGCGACCGATTTCCTGATTGCGCCCCGTCTTACAGGGCACACACCGCAGCAATCAGGAGGTACGAGCATGACTATCGGCAAACTGTACTTGTGCGTGGGCGCGGCCACACTTGCCGCGATGCCCGTCATGGCCGACGAACACGATGACGAGGAACTGCCCTGGGCCGTCGCCGAGGTCTTCTTCGAACTCAACGATACAGATGGCGATCTCGGAATCCATGCGCTGATTGACGGAGAGCCGTGGAAACGCCTGCGGATCGAGGACGTCAACGAGCGCAAGATGCTCGCGGTAAACGTGCGCGGGCGCCTGCGCCGGCAGGGCCTCACGGAGATATTCTTCGAGAGCGCGGAACCCGTTTTTGACGAGCTTCCGCCTGCCACGTTCTTCAAACGATTCCCGGAAGGCACGTACGAGGTCGAAGGCGTATCCCTCGAGGGTCTCGAGATCGAAAGCGAAACGGAAATCACGCACGCGATGCCTGCTCCGCCGGTGCCGACGGTCAATGGGGTCGCGGCCGCACAACAATGCGATGATGAAGAGCCCGGTTACGACGCCCCGCTGATCGTCGCGGACGACTACGTCATTGCGTGGCATCCGGTGACGCATACCCACCCGACACTCGGACACCCACTCAATGCGTCCGGCCTGGCGGTGGTGAATTACCAGGTCGTGGTCGAGACCGACCTCGAGACGGCGAACGGCGACGAATTCACAACCATCTTCAGTGTCATCCTTCCCCCCGATGTCACCGAGATGACGATTCCAGCCGAGTTCATCGGGCAAAGCGACACCTTCAAGTACGAAGTACTCGTGCGAGAGGCGAGCTGGAATCAGACGGCGATCGAGAGTTGCTTCCTCACGAGTGACGGTGAGAAGTAAGTCGCCGTTCCTGTCGCAGTGCGGGGTCCTGCCGGGCCTCGCGCTGCTGCTTTCTGCGACAGTGACGGCTGATGACGCCCTGCGAAAGCAGGTACAGCGGGACTTTGGCCATCGTAGCTACATGCTTGTCGAGGATGCCGACGGGGCCCGACTGTTCCTTTTTTCCGACGAGACCGGTCATTCGAAACAAGTGGTCGTCGAAGCCGACGACGATGACGATACCGTCACGCGGGCCCTGGATGGAACGCGCAGCGACAACGCACGCCAGCGCGTCAGGGCGCTCACACAACTCGCCGGCATCGACAGTTCCGAAGCCCTCGATGCCGCGCTGGTACTGCTATCGGACCCATCGGCTGCAGTGCGCGACGAGGCAGCAAACCTGATTCTCGACCATCCCGATGGACAGGCGGTGGCGAGCGCGCTCGGCCTGCTGGACGATGATCCGGGGGAATGATGTGCGCGTGGGTCACGTCAACCTGGCGAAACCCGGTGCGCGCAACGGCAGCAAATTCGTCGGCATCGTAAAAGCGCTGAACTGCGAGGGAATCGAGCAGCACCTGGTGCTGCGCGACCGATCAATCGCCCGGCAACTCATGCCGCTCGGCGGCGTATCCGTCGGTCCTGTCGCTCATACGGCGGTGACGGCCAGCTGCCTCGTACCCGCGGTCGATGTTGCCCACGTGCACGATCCCGCGGCCGGCCAGGCCGGCCTGATCCTGACCCTGACGCGATCGATCCCGTATGTGCTGACGCATCGGGGCGAATTACCGAAAGGCAATCACCCGCTTGTGCATGCCGTATACCGCCGGGCGGCCTGCGTGATTTGCCCCGATCACGCAGACGTCGACCTGCTGCGCCATTTCGAACCCGCGCTGCGTGTCGCCGTGGTCGATGAGACGGGCGAACCCGCGGCGATTCATCACCTGGTCCGGGTATATCAGAACTCCCAAAGAATACCGATGGCGGGCAGCAACGGCATCCAGTAGTCGCGACTGTTTTCCAAAACGAGGCTGTCACCCGGGCCGTCGGTGATATCCCAGTCGATGCAACAGACGTTCCGTCGATTCAACGCGTTGGATACCTCGACAAACGCCAGCAGCGTCCCGCGCCGTACGTTGAATCGTCGGCTGACACGCAGGTCGAGGCTGGAGTACGTGGGGAGTCGATCCGCGTTTCGAGGCCCCGGGACCGCGCGATAGGCCGGGGCTCCATCGCTGTCGAGCCCCGTCTGTTCCAGTATCAGTCCGGTCGTCGGCCACCCGGTGTGCACGCTCAGCGCGGCGGAGAACGTCCACTTGTCATTGCGCCACCCAAAGCCGGTCTGCAGGGCATGGCGCTGATCCCAGCTCCTCGGCTCATCCCGGACAGCGATCTGGTCGGTGACCCTGGACCAGGTGTACGTGGCCCACCAGTCCCAGGGGCCAACCGCCCGGTCCGCCGAAAGCTCGATACCGCGCGCCTGTGCCAGTGACGGGTCGAGACGTACCCGGTCCGCCTGGAGCTCGGGCAATACGCCCAGAGGGTCATAGAGGTTTTCGAATCGCGGACGCAGTTCGCGAATCTCCTTGAGAAAGACTTCGGCGCGGAGCGCGACGTCATTGGCGAAGAGATGCCGCATACCGAGAATGACGTGGTCTGCCCGCTGCGCCGGCCAATAATTCGTTACGCCGTCCTCGACCTGCAACGACTGAATCGGCTGCGACTGGTAGTACCGCCCGGCACTGAACCGGAACTCGGTATCGTCGCGAAAGTGATACAGCACATTGAAGCGCGGGCTCAACTGCGAATCGGACGAGAGGTCCGTATACGTCTGATCGTCCCAGCGCAGCCCCCACTCGAACACGACACCCGGCGAGAGCCTGCGTCGATCGGACACGTACATTGCATAGCTACCGCCTTCGGGATGCGCGGCGGCCGTACGTAGTACATCCGGCCGGCCGAACAATGCCTGCAAGCCAAAGTATTGTGCCGACCCGTTGTATGCATAGTCCGCTTCGCCCCACGCAGCCTGCAATCCCCACCGCACCCGACGGCTTTCGGACGGGCTCCATGTCCAGTCCTGCCGCAGCCCGACGCGCCGGACTTCGCGATCGTCGCGGACCCTGGCAATCATCTTCTCGGCATCGTTGGTTTCGCCGCTGCGCCGGTTGGCGAAATCCAGGAACGAGAGCACCGTGCTGCTGGCGAGCGTCGGCGACCAGTTGCTGTCGAGGCGCAACCATGCCTGCGCGTTGCGCGTATTGCTCGCAACGAGTTCGCGCTCGGCCGGTTCGGTCTCGAGTATGAGCTCGACCTCGTCGTCGGCGTAGAGCACATTCATCGACAGCCGGCTATCGGGTGAGAATTCGAAGGCAAATTCGCCGAACACGTCGAAGTAAGCCGGACGGCCGAATTTCGGATCGATTACGAGATCCAGATTGCCGCGCCGCGCCGAAAACAGCCATGTCCTGCGACCTTCGTTGCCGGCCGTCAGCAGAGACGTATTGAAGACACTCAAACCCAACTCGTGGTGCCGCGAGTCCTCGGCCTCGAGCGAGTCCATCAGGACCATGCCGCTCATTCGGTCGCCATAGCGCACAGGGAAACCGCCTGTGTACACCTCGACACCGTCGATGGCACGCGCATCGATCGCGCTGAAGACGTTCTGGTAGTCCCGAATATGGAACGGATCGAACAGCCATTGGCCATTGAGCATGATGCCGATCTCGTTTTCTTCGCCACCACGAAAATGGGTCCTGGCCGAAGCGCCGCTCGCCGCCGCGCCCGGCAACCGCTGCACGACCCGCAGCGGATCTTCGCCGATATCCGGCATGTTCTGGACGGTGCGGCGGTCCAGACTGAATCGCGAGCCCGCCAGGTCCCGCGAGATCTCGTAGCGGCTGGCGGCCACGACGACGGTTTCGATATCGGACTCTGTGGTGTCCAGGCTCGTTGGTTCATCCACCTCGGTCGCCGGCTGCCGGCGCGGGGCACGTACGATGACGTAGGTGCCATTCTCGTCCTTCACGGTCAGGCCGTGCGGGCCCAGGATCTGGCGCATGACTTCGACGGGCGACCCGGGGTCCGGCTCGAAGGCGACGTGCAGGTCGGTCGTGATCAGATACGTGCTGTAGACGAGATTGAGCCCGGCTTCGCGGAACTCCTCGATCACCTCGACGACCGGTCGGCCGGCATACGGCGCACCCCGCCCGTCAGCGGCAACGGCGATCGCCGACAGAAAGAGCAGCGCGACACCCGTGCTGCGTTTAAGGCGCCTTGTCGCTGATATGGAGAACGCCCTCCTCGATGCGCCAGTAGAGGTCGTAGGATGCCACCCGGATTGCCAGCTCCTCCGAGAGCCGCTTTTCGGTCTCGCCGCCTTGCAGGGCCAGGGTGTCGTCGCGCGCCCGCTTCTCGGCATTGCCGCCGTATTCGAGTTCGAGGCCCAGTTCGCGACAGGCCCACTCCAGGAACTGATGCAGGGTCCTGCCCTCGAAGTTCGCCACCGGCGTGGTCTGCTCGATCCAGACCCAGTCGCCACCCGTCCGACCGATACTGAGCACACCGGGCCGCGCAGACCCGGCAAACGTCACCTGTTCTCCGGAACTCGCCATCCGCGAATGATAACGTCCCCGCACGTCGACCTGACCTTCCCGCACACTCACTACCAGCGATCGTTGATCGGCCCGCGCCATGTACTGCGTGCCGATGTGCTGCACGTCGCCATGCTCCGTCTTGAGCAGCAGA